>PDQD01000021.1 GCA_002747695.1 Flavobacteriia bacterium | reverse complement strand
TAAAACTCAGTGTATCAGGTAAAAAACCTTATGATTTGTTCTGGTTTTTTGAATGCAAATCTAATCATAAGGTTTTTAGTGCTGTTTTAAAACTTGCTGTTTAAGCTGTATTGTATCCAATTACTTGCTGAAATCTACCTTGGGTGCTTTTTCTGCACCGGCTTCAGATTTGAAGTAATTCATTTCTTCAAGATTAAAAATCCCTGCAAGAAAATTGCCCGGAAACTTTTTAATGTGTTTGTTGTATGGTCTTACAGCTTCGTTAAAACGATCACGAGCAACATTGATTCTGTTTTCTGTTCCTTCTATTTGGGATTGTAATTCCAGAAAATGCTGATCGGCTTTCAGATCCGGATAGCGTTCTACGACCACCATCAAGCGGTTCAAAGCACCGGACAGACCTTGTTGTGCCTTTTGGAATTCAGCTAATTTTTCCGGGGTTAAATTAGTAGGGTCAATAGAGGTCGAAGTAGCTTGTGCTCTGGCTTTTATAACGGCTTCCAGCGTTTCTTTTTCATGGGCGGCATAGCCTTTGACAGTCGCTACGAGGTTGTCAATAAGATCAAACCTTCTTTGGTATTGGTTCTCTACATTTCCCCATTCTTTGGTGGCATCTTCTTTGAGTGTAATGGCTTTATTGTAAAAACCTTTGACCCAGCCATATAAGGCTATTGCCACAATAATAAGAATAATAGGTAAAGCAAATTTCTTCATAATGTTTATTGGTTTAATAATGGGTTACATATTATAAGTGTACTAAAATACAAAAAAGTTACGACAAAAAATCAATTGTATTCAATACTACAAGTTGGTCAAAGACAGTCGGAAATTAAGAGCTGATATCAACATCTAATATCTAATGCTTTTAATTCAACGCAGACTTAATGGCAATCAACTCTTCTTTGATTTGTTGTAGTTTTAAAACCACCTGAAGCGTCCGGGGCGTTGCCTCCTGGGTGGGCAGTGTTTTTTTGGAAAGCTTTTGTTTGGCTCCCTCCAGAGTATAACCCTTTTCCTTGACCAGGAAATATATTTGTTTAAAAATATCGACATCTTTTTTGGTGTACCGCCGTTTACCTTGGGAATTCTTTTGAGGCTTAAGAACTTTAAACTCTTTTTCCCAATACCTGATGAGGGACGTATTGACATCAAAAGCTTTGGCAATTTCACCTATTTTGTAATACAATTTATCGGGTAGATTGTTCATAGGACGGATGGGTATTTATGGTTTAATTTCGAGACGCTGGTGAGTGGGGGTGTTGATGTTTAAAGTGTTATAATCATTTGAGATGGTCACAAGGTTTTTGTAAGGTTTAAAATAAAGTGTCTTGTCTGAATCCCTTGTCTTTGCCCAGGTGTTTATAAGCTCTTTCAGTCACTTGACGTCCACGGGGTGTACGCATGATAAACCCTTCTTGAATCAGAAAAGGCTCATAAACTTCTTCTATGGTTTCAGCATTTTCACTGACGGCAGTCGCCAGAGTTGTTAAACCTACGGGACCACCTTTAAACTTGTCTATGATAGTCGATAAAATACGGTTGTCCATCTCATCTAATCCATGTGCGTCAACGTTGAGGGCTTTAAGCGCAAATCTGGCAATGTTGATATCGATTTTGCCATTGCCTTTGATTTGGGCAAAATCTCTTACCCGGCGGAGCAGGGCATTGGCAATACGCGGTGTTCCCCGGCTTCTGCCGGCTATCTCAATAGCGGCCTCCATACTGATAGGTACTTTTAGAATACTTGCAGAACGCTCTATGATAGATGTCAGTAATTCCTTATTGTAGTATTCCAGACGACTACTGATGCCAAATCTTGCACGCATGGGCGCGGTTAATAAACCTGAACGCGTGGTGGCGCCAATAAGTGTAAAAGGTTCCAGTTCTATTTGAATACTTCTGGCGTTGGGACCGCTTTCTATGAGGATGTCAATCTTGTAGTCCTCCATAGCGGAGTATAAATACTCTTCTATGACCGGGCTTAACCGGTGAATTTCATCGATAAATAATACATCGCGCTTATTGAGGTTAGTCAATAAGCCGGCAAGATCTCCGGGTTTATCCAATACCGGTCCCGAAGTGACTTTGATACCTGCATGCAGTTCATGAGCCAGAATATGGGCTAATGTTGTTTTTCCCAGTCCGGGAGGGCCGTGAAATAAGGCATGATCCAGTGCCTCTTGTCTCTGATTGGCAGCCTCAACAAAGATTTTAAGATTGTCCAATACTTGGTCCTGACCTCTGAAATCGTCAAAACGCAAAGGGCGTAACTGTTGCTCTACAGTTATGTCATCAGGATTGAGATGGTCTTTGTCAGGATTTAGATTTTCATTCATTAAGCATAAGATATATTGGGCTGGTCGCTAAATTGAGGAACTTCAAAGTCATGAAAGGTTGAAAAATACCCGTTGATTAGTCCAAGCCTGTTTAAGTTGCTAAATTAATCAAAAACCTGTATTGGGGCAAGAAGCTCCGTTTGACCCAAAAGAACCAAATTTGATTACCACACCCAGATTGTGCTGGTAAAAGTCTGTTCTGGTATCATTTAGACAATTGTTGTAAGAGGATTCAAGTTGAATGCCAAAACTTTCGTTAATCCAATAGTTCAAACCGGCACTGCCCAGAATTTTAAAATCATCTACATCGCCAATAATGGAATAACCTACTCCACCGGTCAAAAATGGATCTAACCTAGGAGTGTTTTCAAAGAGTTTATGCAGATGATAAACACCTTTAAGGTTTATAGCGAGAAATTTTTTGTTAACAGGTGGTAGGTCGAAGTGCGCGTCAATATCTTTGGTTATTTTACTAAACGTTAATGTGGATTTTAACGACCATGAGTTGTTGATACTATACAGAACGCCAAAAGAAGAAGGAAAAAGGGTTATATTGACGTCCTTGGTGACATCTACATAGTCTTTTATGGCATCCATATAGCTGCCGGATGATCTTATGTCTATCCCGGCGTATCCTACATTGAGTTGAAACGGGTATGTAACCTGTTGTGATTTGGCGGGTGTAAGAAAAAAAAACAGACAAATAATTATGGTAGGCAATAGATGTTTCATGAGTTAAAGAAATGTTTAGATTAACTTAATAACGTGAAAAAAATAAAATAAGTATTTGTTGGTTTCTATAAAAATGTCAATGTGCTTTGTTGGTAAAAAAATATGTTTTAAGTGTGTTTGTGGAATTTATAATCATTTTAAATAGTCTAAAAATGACATTTGTCACTTTTTTAGGGGTGTGTTAATTTTACCTTTGTGAAATCTCAAATAAAACTAACTTTTTAGACCATTAAATTTGAGTTAAGCATTTTTTTAATAACGTCTTTTATAAGACATAAATGGATTCATACTATGAGCAGTTTATTCAAGTCTCCTGTTGCGAGAAAATTACTGATGGCAGTAAGTGGGGTTTTTCTGGTAGTTTTTCTATTGGTTCACCTGACGGTTAACCTCATGTTATTCGGGGGGGCTGATGCCTTTAACGCGGCTTCACATTTTATGGGAACCAATCCGGTTATCCAAGTCATGCAGCCTGTATTAGCCTTGGGTTTTTTGGTTCACATTATTATGGGAATCGTGTTGGAATTAAAAAACGCTGCAGCAAGACCTATCAAGTACTCAAAAAACAATGCCGGAGCTAATTCATCATGGGCTTCGCGTAACATGATTGTCACAGGAGTTATGATTTTAGCGTTTTTGGTGTTGCATATTATTAATTATTTTGTGCCGTTTAAGTTCGGCGAAGTTCACGATCACTATGAATTAGTGACGACTTTATTTGAAAATCCTGTCTACACCATTGTATATGTTGTTGCTTTTATACTGTTGGGTATGCACCTCAGTCACGGTTTTCAATCTTCAATGACGACTTTGGGACTTAGAAGCGCCGGTTATAAAAAGTTTTTTATTACGCTTGGCATAATCTTTAGTTACCTTATAGCCATTGGCTTTTCGGCTATAGCTGTTTACTTTTTCTTAAAATAAAACGACACAATTATCATGAGTATATTAGAATCAAAAGTACCAAAAGGGCCGTTAAAAGTTAAATGGTCAGAATATAAAGAACATATTAATCTGGTAAACCCGGCTAATAAAAGGCTTATTGATGTCATCGTCATTGGTACAGGTCTTGCCGGAGGTTCAGCAGCAGCAACGTTGGCAGAGCTGGGCTATAATGTCAAGGCATTTGCTTATCAGGATTCACCACGTCGAGCACACTCTATTGCAGCTCAAGGTGGTATCAATGCGGCAAAAAATTATATGGGTGATGGTGACTCAAACTATCGCTTGTTTTACGATACAATCAAAGGTGGGGATTACCGCTCCAGAGAGGCTAATGTCTTCCGTCTGGCAGAAGTGTCAGGGGCTATCATTGACCAATGTGTAGCACAAGGCGTACCCTTTGCCCGTGATTATGGCGGGTTATTGGATAACCGTTCATTTGGAGGGGTGTTAGTCTCCAGAACATTCTATGCTAAAGGGCAAACCGGTCAGCAATTATTATTGGGTGCTTATTCAGCAATGAACAGACAGATAGCCAAAGGTAAAATACAGATGTATAACCGTCATGAGATGCTTGATGTCGTTATTGTAGATGGTAAAGCACGTGGTATCATTGCTCGTAACCTTGTTACAGGAGAAATAGAAAGACACTCTGCGCATGCCGTAGTCATCGGTTCCGGTGGTTATGGTAATGTTTATTTCTTATCGACAAATGCTATGGGATCCAATGGTAGTGCCGCATGGAAAGCTCATAAAAAAGGAGCGTATTTTGCCAATCCTTGCTTTACCCAAATTCACCCTACTTGTATTCCGCGTAGTGGTGATTACCAGTCTAAATTGACCCTGATGTCAGAGTCTTTGAGAAACGACGGACGTATTTGGGTACCTAAAAATATAGAAGATGCCAAAGCACTTCAAGCAGGTACTTTGAGGCCTACTGCAATCAAAGAGGAAGACAGGGATTACTATTTGGAGAGACGTTATCCTGCATTTGGTAACTTAGTACCGCGGGATGTTGCTTCCAGAGCAGCCAAAGAACGTTGTGATGCCGGTTATGGTGTTAATAAAACTGGTGAAGCAGTTTATTTAGACTTCGCATCGGCGATTAGACGTTACGGTCGGGAACAAGCCAATATTCTGGGTATACATAATCCATCGGAAGCAAAAATCGTTGAATTGGGTGAAAAAATTATCGAACAGAAATACGGTAACCTTTTCCAAATGTACGAGAAAATAGTGGATGAAGATCCGTATAAAACTCCTATGATGATTTATCCGGCTACCCACTATACTATGGGAGGACTTTGGGTAGATTACAATCTGATGACTACTGTTCCGGGATTGTATGCCATAGGTGAGGCTAACTTCTCTGATCATGGTGCCAACCGTCTTGGAGCTTCTGCATTGATGCAGGGTCTTGCCGATGGTTATTTCGTCCTGCCTTATACCATAGGAGATTATCTGGCCGATGATATTCGTACCGGACCTATTCCTACAGATACCAAAGAGTTTGATGAAGCAGAAAAAGCGGTTAAAGAGCGTATTGATTTCTTTGTTAACAATGAAGGTAAGCACTCCGTAGATTATTACCACAAGAAACTGGGTAAAATTATGTGGGATAAAGTAGGTATGGCACGTCATGCGGATGCCCTCAAAGAGGCGATTAAAGAAATCGCAGAATTACGTGCAGACTTCTGGAAAAATGTATCAGTCCCCGGAGCTGCTAATGACCTTAACCCTGAACTTGAAAAAGCAGGTCGGGTTGCAGATTTCTTAGAACTAGGAGAATTGTTTGCTAAAGATGCTTTAGAACGTAACGAATCATGTGGTGGTCACTTTAGAGAGGAATATCAAACCGAAGAAGGTGAAGCCCTCAGAGATGATGAAAACTATATGTATGTAGCAGCATGGGAATATAAAGGAGAACCGAGAGAAGCTGTCTTACATAAAGAAGACCTTGATTATGAGTTTATAGAGGTGAAAACCAGAAGTTATAAATAATGTATTGGCAATGTTTTACCTGGCTAAAATTTAAAAAACACAAAAGATGAATTTAACATTAAAAATTTGGAGACAAAAATCCGCTAAAGATAAAGGTCAACTTGTAACATATCCAATATCTGATATCTCTGAACACATGTCATTTTTAGAAATGTTGGATGTGCTCAATGAAAGTCTGGTGGCAAAAGGAGAAGAACCTGTAGCTTTTGACAATGATTGCCGTGAAGGAATCTGTGGCACCTGTTCATTGCATATCAATGGAGAAGCTCATGGTCCTGATAGACTCATTACCAGCTGTCAGTTGCATATGAGAACCTTTAAAGATGGAGATACTATATTTATTGAACCTTTCCGTTCAAAAGCTTTTCCGGTAATCAAAGATTTGGTTGTAGATAGAAATGCTTTGGACAGAATACAACAAGCCGGTGGTTACATCTCGGTTAACACTTCCGGTAATACACAGGATGCTAATGCTATTCCAATAGCTAAAGAAAAAGCTGACTTGTCTATGGATGCCGCTGCTTGTATAGGTTGTGGTGCTTGTGTGGCCTCTTGTAAAAATGCTTCAGCTATGTTGTTCCTATCCGCTAAAGTATCTCAATATGCCTTATTACCACAAGGTCGCATAGAAGCGAAGAAACGGGTGCTCAATATGGTTAAACAGATGGAGCTTGAAGGCTTTGGTAATTGTACCAATACCGGTGCTTGTGAAGTAGAATGTCCCAAAGGAATCTCTTTGGATAATATTGCTAGACTCAATAGAGAATATATTGCGGCTAGTGTATAATAAAGTAGCGTAAGTTTATGAGTTGTGCGGGGTTTAAAACTTCGCACAGCTGAACTTCGCGACGCTTTTACTATTTTAGTTTAAAGTTGTTAAAAATTGCAATCTGTTCCAGCTATCCACGCTGATTAAAGATTTAAAACCGGTAAGTAGTACTCCGCTTTTGAAATCCTTATCAATCATTTTCAGAGACATATAATAATATGTCAAGAGCTACAGGCTAAAACTACCCCGTAAATAAATAATTCAGTAGCGTAGAGTTATGAGTTTTTAGCGTCAATCAACGTATCTACTAAACACTTTTTCTCATAAAATCCTCAGCTTTTTCTACCATGTTTTTACTGCCGGCAAAGAAAGGAACGCGCTGGTGCAGTTCAGTAGGTTGTATATCGAGAATAGGGTTAAAGCCATCCGAAGCTTTGCCACCGGCTTGTTCTGCCAAAAATGCCATGGGATTACACTCGTAGAGTAAACGTAATTTTCCTTGGGGAGCTTTATGGCTTGTGGGATAGATGTATATACCACCTTTAATCATATTACGATGAAAATCGGATACTAACGAACCTATATAACGGGAGGTGTAGGGGCGATTCTCTTCCTCTTTTTGACAATACTTGATGTAGTCTTTAACGCCTTGTGGAAAATGCACATAATTACCTTCATTAATAGAGTAGATGTTGCCGTCTTTCGGGAACATCATATTGGGATGTGACAGATAATAGACACCTGAAGCGGGGTTTAAGGTAAAACCGTTAACGCCGTGTCCTGTGGTGTAAACCAGCATGGTAGAAGTTCCGTAAACCACATAACCGGCTGCAACCTGATTCCGCCCTTTTTGTAAAAAATCCTCAATGGTTACCGGTGTTCCTACCGGTGTTACACGTCTGTAAATAGAAAAAATAGTGCCTACAGATACGTTGACATCTATATTGGATGAACCATCTAGCGGGTCAACCAGTATAATGTATTTATGTTCGTTACCGCCATGTTGATCTGAAACAATGACAAAATCATCTTCCTCCTCGCTGGCAAAACCACATACGATATCTCTTCTTTTAAAAGTATTGATAAATACCCTGTTGGCATATACATCCAGTTTTTGTTGCTGTTCACCTTGTATATTGGTGTCACCGGCAGCTCCCAGAATATCTACCAGCCCGGCCTTATTTACCTCGTGATTGACCATCTTTGAGGCTAGTTTTATAGAATTCATTAGTCTTGATAATTCACCTTCAGCATATAAAAACTGTTCCTGATTTTCAATAATAAATTCTCCAAGAGTCTTATGAGTTTCAGACATAACGATAAGTGTTTTTTATTCTCATGCAAATATAGGGGATAAGTTTTAAATTGTGACACAGAACATTCAAAAATCATTTTTGTAGTGCATCATATTAGCCTGAATTATTCATTGAACTTCGTTATGAAACCGACAGGTTTAAAATCATCATTAAACACAGAGCATAATGATGATTTTAAACATCAAAGGTTGTATGTGATTATAAAAAAAACAAAAAATAAAGACATAACCTGCATTATTCATGTTGTTAGCTTAGTGTAGATGTGAGGCAGCTAGACCTTTAGACAAAGTCATTTTTTTCAAAGGTTTAGTAAACGAGATAGATGTGTTAATGTAATGGAAACAACACCACAAAAATGGGCTGTTTATTTAATGACTATTTTATTTGTTTCTATTTGACTATAATCCTCTTAAACATGAAGATTAAAAAGTTTTATGAACAACGCGGGATAAAAGTCAAAAGATTATAGAATTGGGAAGTGCAGAAAATTATTAGTAAAGGACTTTTAGCTCAATTTTGGGGTAAATAATTGTCCGGCATTGTCAACTATAACAAGATGATTGGCTTTGAAATAGATTTTTGGTAAAGAATTTGGATGTCTGTCTGTCCTGTTGATTTATTTTCAAAATAATTTTTAGAAGAAAAAAATTTCACTACTTTTGCAAAAAAATAACAATTATTTATAGAATACTATTAAATATATGTTGTTTTCATTATAGGAAAATGATAAGACCTTTTACCACAATTTCTGTGTGTTTATGACCCAAAAAAATGTAATTTAACTAACCAATTAATTTATGAAACATTATTACTTTAAAATTAACTTCACAACAAGATGTTTTAGGTCATCCTCATAAAACCTTAAAGTCTTTGTAGTATTGTATTAACAAGTTTAATTAATAAAAACTCTGTTGTTTATTGCCGGGGGGTATTAATTAAAAACTACTCTTTATTTCTTGTTGACTACATAGTAAGTTATGTGAGTAGCTAAGAAATAATAAATCATTCAAAATAGAAAAATATGAGACAATCATTACAATTTTTAAAATTCTTTTTTAGCCAGGGAATGCCTTATGTATTAAGGATAGTTGCTCTGTTCTACTTTTTAATAGGTACACAGGTGACTTTAGCCCAAAGTATGGTGCCTTTTACTGGATGTAGTCCTAATATGTATTTAACACAATATCCTACCACTGGTGGAACTAGTTTATATATTTTAGACAATAACAACAATCCGTTGACTATTCCTCAAATAGGAACAACAACGGCTGTTCCGCTTAAAATTAATGCGGTTGGCTTTAATCCTTTGGATAATTTTATTTATGGGATAGATGCCACAGATAAACATCTTTTTAAAGTAGATGCTAATAACAATGTTGAAGATTTAGGGCTTGTAACCGGATTGCCCGAGGTTGCTTTTGTTTCGGGCGATATAGATGCTTCAGAGAATTACTATGTAAAGTCAAATGTGCCGGCCGAAATGCAAAATCTTTATAAAATAGATTTAAGCACAAGCCCTGCCACTGCAACGCTTATTCCAATGAATCGTCCAATCAGGCCACTGGATATAGCGTACAATAAAGTGGACGGTTTGCTTTATGGGGTCGATATGCCATCAAAACAGTTGTTTGCGGTTAATCCTTCTGACGGACAGGTAACAATGATAGGAAACACTAAGGCAGGGGGGGCTTATGGCGCTATATATACCAATGGTATTACCGGAGCAGTATATGGTAACAGAAACAGTAATACTAACCCTAATTTTTATTATTTTGATAGAACAACAGGGGAGGCTACCCTAATATCTGCATCGGTTGCTGCAGAAGGAAATGACGGTGCCCATTGTGTTAATGATGCGATTACTTTTGCTTCAGACCTTTCGGTTACCAAAACAGATAACCAGACAGAGTACACTCCTGGTACTACGAATACCTACACCGTAGAGGTTTCCAATGCAGGGCCTTTCACGGCGGTTAACGCAACTGTTCAAGATTTGGTGCCTTCAGGTATTCCTGAGTCAAATGTTAGTTATTCAGTTGTGACTACCCAAGGAAGTTCAACCTCTGTTGTGGGTACTCAAACAGGAGCGATTAATGATGTGGTCAACATTTTAAAAGATGGAAAAATTACTTACACCATTACGATACAAATTCCTGCCAATTATACTGGGAACCTTGTAAATACCGTTTCAGCAACAGTTTCGGCTGATAATGTGGATAACGATACGACCAACAACACAGTTACAGATACAAATACAAATGTAAATAGCTCACCAATACTAGCCTTAAACGATTCTTTCTCCAATAATGAGGTGAATACTACTAATGGAGGTGTTGTAGGAGATATAACAGATAATGATACACTTAATGGAGTGCCTGTTGATGACTCTCAAATCAACATAACAATTACTGATAACGGTGGTATTGCTGGGGTTAGTGTAGATGCTGAAGGTAATGTTAGCGTTCCTGCTGGAATAGCTCCGGGAGTGTATGTGTTGTCCTATTCTATATGTGAGAAAGCAGATCCTGGCAATTGTGCTACTGCTGATGTAATCATAGAAGTGTATAGAGACTCTGATGGAGATGGAGTGTCTGATGTACTTGACTTAGATGATGATAATGATGGTATTTTGGATACAGTTGAAGATTCATGTACCACAAGTATTGTTATT
>PDQD01000020.1 GCA_002747695.1 Flavobacteriia bacterium | reverse complement strand
ACCACCGCTTTTTTCGATGGCATCAATAATGCCGGCTTGAAATTTAACATACGCCTCTATATCATCTTCTTTTATCACATAAATAAAGTAGAGGTTGGTACCTTGCGGATAAAAATGTGAGGCATGTGTCAGACAAATTGTATGGGGGCGTGACTTGACAAATGTCCTGACTTTTTGATGTACTTCATGCAATTGATCCCAGGATAATCCGGTTTCCAAAGTGTCTATAATAATCCCATGATCCATGAGATCTTCTTTGATATAAGGATCTTTATAACGTCCCGGCTCCCATTTTTTTGCCGGTAGCGCTGTGAGGTACATGGCACCGTGTTTTCTACAAATGCGTTTGACTTTTGACTTGATGTTTTTTGTAAATGATTTATCCCCATCGGAGGTACCGATAAACAGACAACGCTGCATGGGTTTATACCCCCGCAACAGCATTATTTTATCGATAAATGTCCCATCAATACCGTAGAGTTTAAGCCCGTGTTGGGTTTCTTCGGGGTCAGATATTCTGAAAACGGCCGGCATGCCAAATTCACCCTGGCTTATTTCACGGGCAGCTGCTACAGCACTTTCCCAGGTGGGAAAAATAAACCCAAATCGCTGCCGGTTCTCCGGTTGGTAACGGTAAATTTTCCAGGTCAACTCTACGACAACACCAAAAATCCCTTCACTTCCTTTGATGATGTCCAGAATCTTAGGGCCGGTTGCCGTTGCCGGATAGGTATGGGTCTCTATTGTTCCTACAGGAGTTACAACCTCCACCCCGAGGACAAGATCTCCGGCATCACCGTAATAAGACGATTGCTGACCGGAACCCAACGTCACAAACCAACCGCCTACACTGGAATATTCAAACGACTGTGGAAAATGCCCGCAGGTAAAGCGTTTTTTGGTGCCAAACTTTTGGGGGGCGTCATTGAGTTGCGCTTCAAAGTCAGGACCCAACATCCCGGCCTGCACTGTTGCCGTCTGGTTAATTTCGTTGAGCGAAACTATCTTATTCATATGGGTTGAGAGTACCAGACTGATTCCTCCTTTCTCGGGGTACAAACCAAAATTAACCGATGAACCGCCCCCATAAGGATAAATAGGGATGCGGTGTTTATGACAATAAGCGACAATGCTTTTAACCTCCGATTTGTCACGCGGATGGACAACGACATCAGCTATTTTTTCCACAATCTTATGCCGTAATTTAAGGGCTTCTTCTACCGTCTGTCCGGTGGAATATTTCAGACGTTCAAATGTTTCAATGGATACATTGTCGTCCCCCGAAATGTCTTTTAAGGCTTTAATATGTTTGTCATCCAAGGCTGTTTCCCGTTGTAAATCCACGACCTCATTGCCGGTATGACATTTGGTTTTAAAATCCTCATCAGAAAGGTTAAGATGTGACTTCAATTCTGACAGTAAACGTTCATTGGGGTGTTTAAATCCGTTGGGGTCCCCATATTTAAAAATAGAACGGTATGAGCCTTTTGCGGGTGCTTGTTCTATCCAATCAGGTGTAAAATTATGCGGTATTGACATGTTTTTATAATCTTATGTTAATGCTATAGCGTACACGGTGTATCCTGAGTTTTCTCGTCAAACGACACAGCCGTTATACACTGAAAAATACGCTGACCGTTTAAACCGGCACTTTGAATTGTTTTTCAACCTCATCGATTTGATGTTGTAATTCTTCTTTTGTCCAATGTAATTCCTCGGCAGCCCATTGGGCTATTTTGTTTAGACAGTCTTGTCCGGGATGTCCTAATGTGCCTAATCCTGTACGTCTGAACAAAATATCACCTAACGTCAGTGCCATTTCCTGGCGAATGGCATAAATGACTTGTGCTCCTATTTCACCATCAGCATCTAAGGGTTCCAAATAAGCCGGATTGTCCTCGGCTATGCTGAGTAAATCTTCAAATTTATCGCCATAATACTCGCATAAAAACCTTACTTGCTCAGGTTTCATATCAGGATAAGCTACCGTTTTTTGCTTAACAAATGCTTCAAAATCGGGGATGTTGGAGCCTTCAAGGTATTGTTCCGCGGTTTGACTTTTTTGATGCGGACGTCCGGTCAAGCGTTCAGCTTTATCAACCACATGCTCCGCCAGACTGCGACTTGTGGTAAACTTCCCACCAGCAACCGTTACTAAACCCGTTAATTTTTCATGGTCGTAGGTCTCAATTTCATAATGCCTTGATGTACCGTAAACATCTTTATCTTTACTCTCCACCAATGGCCGCAGACCGCCATAAACATATTTGATGTCAGAGGGTTTAATGGGTGTATCATTGCCAAAAACGCTGTTGGCATCTGCCAAAAGTTCCAAAACGGATTCTTTGGTCACATGCCACGCATCGGGGTCACCGTCATAACGTTTATCTGTCGTACCAATCATGGTGTGGTTACGCCAAGGACCCATAAAACAATGACCTTTACCGGGAATAGTTGCTGAAATCACATGATTATTAACTTTTTTGTCAACTATAAGATGAATCCCTTCAGACCGCATCAAATGTAAAGGTTGTTCCAATAAGTTTGATTGGTGTAAGACTAAATCTGCCCAGGGTCCGGCACAATTGATCACTAAATTTGCTTGCAAATCATAATCTTCATGGGTATGTAAATCCCGAACCTTTACGCCCTGTACTTGTTTACCCTCTGTGACCAGAAAACCTGTAACCTTCGCGTAATTAGCTACCTGTGCCCCTTTGGCTACTGCTGATTTGATAAAAGCTAAGGTTAAACGTTCCGGTACAATATTGGCATAATCATAATACATCAGTCCTTTTTTAAGCCCTTCTTTTTTGATGTACGGTTCCATTTGCAGTAGTTGTTCCGGCGTATAGCTTTTATGACCGGTGATTTTTTTCGCATCCTGCCATAGGCGGTTTTTATCATACGATAACAGATCATAGAGAATCATCCCCATTTTAAACGCTACATACGGAATGCTATCATGGCTGTAAGAATTGAGTAAAAAAGGTAAGGGAAATACCAGATTGGGTGCAATATTTGCCAATACACGCCTTTCCCGTAAAGACTCACGAACAATGCTAATTTCCATTTTCTGTAAGTAGCGTAAGCCACCGTGTATCATCTTGGACGTTGCTGATGAAGTGGCATGTGCAAAATCATCTTTTTCCACCAAGGCAACTGTCAGACCTCTGGCCGTCGCTTCGTAAGCCACCGATGCCCCGGAAATACCGCCACCAATAACGACGATATCGTACTCAGGTTGCTTGTTTTGTTTATCTAAACGTCTCATTTGATGTAAAATTCAGAATTTGAAATTGCCGACTGTCAATGGATCAATCTAATTAAAATTCCGTAGCTCTACTACATGATTTCAGACCTTTGAATCTTAATTCTTGGATTAACCTCTATTGTCTTCCTTTAAACTCGTCCATAGTTTTATAGACACCCATAACACCGCCTACGAACCAATCAAAGACCCTGACCGGTAGAATACCCTGAGCAAAGCGTACAAAATGTACAGACCACGGCATACTCACGTATATCTTATGCCGTTCTATACCTCTGATAATTTTTCGAGCGGCTGTTTCGGGTTTTAAAATAGGCACCAAAGATTTTACACCGGCAAACATACCCGTACTGATGTAGTAGGGTGTGACTGTGGTAACTTTGATGTTTTTTTTGAGTTGTTGCATTTCTATACGCAAACTGTCAGACCATCCGGTGACAGCCCATTTACTGGCAACATACAAGGACATTTTAGGGTTAGAAATCAACCCCGCAGACGATGCTATATTACAGATATGACCCGTATTTCTTTCTAACATTTCAGGGAGAAATTGTTGGGTGATATAAATAGGGGCGTTTGCATTGATAGCCATGGTCTTTTCGATGTCTTTTTCTGTATGCTCACTAAAGTATTTACCCACGATAATACCGGCATTATTAATAACCACATCAACAAAATCATGATCGTCTTTGACTTGTTTGGCCTGTATTTTAATTTGATCCAAATCAGAGATGTCCACCTTATAAGTGGCAACTTTTCCCAAGGCAGAAAACTCTTCTTTTACAGCCGTCATTCCGGCTTCGTTGATATCCCAGATAATAAGTTGTTTTGCGCCTTTTTCAAGGACTTTTTGACCCATTATTTTCCCTATTCCGGAAGCACCTCCGGTGATAAGAACGGTTTTGTTCTTGAAGTTCATGAACTTAAAGTTTTAATAACCTAACAAATGTACGTGATTCATTTTAATTTTTAAAGTTTAACAGCAAGAGTTTAACAACAATGAGGCTTTGAATAGTTCAGTAAAATCATTGAGGTCTTACACCTCAAACATCACCGAATCACAGGTATTAAACGGATGCAAATACAGGACTATCCCAAATGATTTGATAAAAAAACGTTATACTATGATTTAGGGTGGTGACAAGACGTTATTTTTTGTACGTTTGCCCTGTAAATTTTAACGCCTTATGATTATCATCAAAACACCTGAAGAAATAGCATTGATGCGTGAAAGTGCCTTATTGGTTTCAAAAACCTTAGGTCTGTTGGCCAAAGAAGTTAAACCGGGTGTAACAACCTTATACTTGGATAAACTCGCAGAAGAATTTATACGTGACCATAAAGCAGAACCCGGATTTTTAGGTCTATACGGCTTTCCTAACACCCTTTGTATGAGCCCCAATGCTCAAGTGGTTCACGGAATTCCCAATGACAAACCGCTACAGGAAGGAGATATAATTTCTATAGACTGTGGCGTAAAAATGAATAATTATTACGGTGATCATGCCTATACATTTGAAGTAGGTGAGGTCAGTGATGACATCAAACAGCTGTTGAAAATTACCAAAGAAAGTCTGTATAAAGGTATTGAACAGTTTAAAGCCGGTAACCGGGTAGGTGATGTAGGTTTTGCCATTCAAAACCATGTAGAACCTTATGGTTATGGTGTTGTAAGAGAACTTGTGGGTCATGGTCTGGGCAAAAAAATGCACGAAGATCCTCAAATGCCCAATTATGGTAAGCGCGGTCGGGGCAAACTCTTTAAAGAAGGTATGGTGGTTGCCATAGAGCCTATGATTAATATGGGAACGCACAAAATAGACCAACTCCGCGATGGCTGGACTATTTTAACCCGGGATCGTCAACCCAGTGCCCATTTTGAACACGATGTAGCGATAGTCAATGGTGCCCCCCAATTACTCTCTACTTTTGATTATATTTACGAAGCTTTAGGTATCGAAAGTCATGAGGAGGATCCATTTAGACCATAGCTGTTAGCTGTAAGACCCGGCTAAAAAAACATTAAAGCAAAGGCAAATCCGGAAATACTGATACAGAACCCTGAACAAGTGTATGTTTAAACTTATCCTGAATACCCTACCGCGAGAGACCCTTATCAAAATCAGTTATTGGGTTAAACCGCTTATAGCGTTATGGTACAAAGGTCGTCGCTATACAGACCCGATTGACGGTAAATCTTACCGGAAATTTTTACCCTACGGCTATGAAGTAAAACGGGATAATGTATTGGCTCCGGGGACACTTTCCCTCGAAAGACACCGGTTATTATGGCTGTACCTGACCCGTGAAACAGATTTTTTTACCCGACCGCTTAAAGTACTTCATATTGCTCCGGAACAGGCTTTTTACAGACGCTTTAAACGTCAAAAGAATTTAGATTATACAACCTCAGATTTAAGCTCACCACTCGCAGATGTCAAAGCAGACATCACAAACTTGCCGTTTGAAAGCAATAGTTTTGATGTGATTTTTTGCAATCATGTACTCGAACATATTCCCGATGACGCCAAAGCCATGCAAGAATTGTATCGCGTGATGAAAAATGGTGGTTGGGGTATTTTTCAGGTACCACAGGATTTAAGCCGGGCTAAAACCTATGAGGACTTCAGTATTACTGACCCAAAAGAACGCGCCAAACACTTTGGCCAGTACGACCACGTAAGGGTTTACGGGCGTGATTATTTTGAGCGTTTGAGTGCCGCAGGGTTTGAAGTCATTCCCACAGACTATACCCAAAATTTTACTGTAGCAGACCTTGAGCGTTACCGTTTGCCGAAAGGCGAATTGTTGCCTGTTTGTAAAAAATAACGACCAATAAGTTACGGTTTTAAGACTTTCAATAGATTACAGCTTATCTCAGGCTGTTAAAAATGATAAAAGGCGTTTTCTATATGATTGAGTGTTTCATATTTTGAATTTTTGACAATGGCAATGATGTCAAATTGAACTTCGGCATCCAGATCATTTGAGACGATATATTCATTGGCGGCACTGACCAAAAGTTTTATTTTTTGAGGTGTGACAAATTCTTCAGGGTTGCCTATAAAGCTGTTATTACGGGTTTTGACTTCCACAATATGAATAACACCGGGTACTTTCTGAGCAATAATATCTATCTCAGCCTTGAGGTATCGCCAATTGGTCTCAAGGATCGTATAACCCTGTTTGGCTAAATAGTTTTGGGCTATTTGTTCCCCAAGTTTGCCGAGCTCATTATGATCCATTTTAAAGTTAGAATTTAGATAAAAACTCTTTTACGCCACTAACTAAAATCCAATTGACAGCGTTGTTCACCCACACTCAGGCTGACTTTACGCCCAAAAATCAATGCCCGGTTATCTGTTATATGCCCGGCGGGAAAATCAAATAATATAGGATATGATTTGCCGTGAGTGATTTCGAGTATCATTTCCTGATAGTTTTGATCAAAAGCCACATCACCATCTTTAATATCTGTAAACCCGCCAATAATCAAGCCTTCGAGCTGGTCAAAAACCCCGGCTAATTTCAGGCTGAACAATCGTCTGTTGATTTGATAATTATACTCGCGTACATCTTCGAGGAATAGTATTTTACCTTTGGTGTCAAGTTGGTAGGGAGAACCCTGTAGTGCCGATAGCAGACTCAGATTTCCACCGACCAGTTGCCCTTGGCCTTGCCCGGTTTTATTATACTTACCGGGATCAAGTGTATAAGTCAAAGGATGACCAAACAGAGCATCTTTTAAACTTTGACATGACTCTTCACTCGGTGGGGTTTCTTTGGCCAGTTGTACCGGCATCAAACCGTGAATACTTTCTATATTGTAATTAGCCCAAAGATTGTGAAACGCCGTGATATCTGAAAAACCAATCAACCATTTAGGGTGTTTTATAAACAACCTGAAATTGAGGAATGACATAATACGCATGGCGCCATAGCCCCCTCTGACTACCCAGATTGCTTTAACCTCAGGGTTGTCCATTGCCTGTTGCAAATCACTGAGACGCTGATCATCGGTACCGGCATAAGTCCCGTGTTGTCCGGTGGCATGTTGTCCGCGGATACTGCGTAAACCGACGGATGTCAAAAATTGCTCGGCTTCGATAAAAGGTTGCTCATGCTCAATAAAACTCGATGGTGCTATCAAAGCGACCAAATCGTCCTTTTTCAAATATGCGGGCGTTAATGCTTGGGGCATAATCAAAGATTTATTTTTTCGGCTTTTACAGACCTGTCAATACTACGCATCAAACCTGTCAAAACTTTACCCGGACCTAATTCGTAAAATTCTTTAGCCCCGTCTGCAATCATTTGTTGGACTGACTGGCTCCATTTAACAGGAGCAGTTAATTGGGCAATCAAATTCTCTTTGATAATGGCTTTATCGGTTACTGCTTGTGCAACGGCATTCTGATAAATAGGACAAACAGGGTTGTGGAGGTCTGTTGCCATTATGGCTTTAGCCAATTTTTCTCTTGCAGGTTCCATAAGTGGTGAGTGAAAAGCACCGCCCACAGGAAGTACGATAGCGCGTTTAGCTCCTTTGGCTTTCAAAGTTTCGCAGGCTTGATTGATGGCGTCTATTTCACCGGAAATAACGAGTTGACCCGGACAATTATAGTTAGCTGCCACCACAACTCCGGGTGTATCCTGACAGACTTGTTCCACCGTTTCATTATCTAAAGCTAAAACAGCTGCCATGGTTGAAGGTTTGATTTCACAGGCTTCCTGCATAGCCATAGCCCTTTGATAGACGAGTGTAAGACCATCGTCAAAACTCATAGCCCGGGCAGCAACCAAAGCAGAAAATTCGCCGAGTGAGTGACCGGCAACCATATCAGGTTTAAAGTCTTCGCCCAGTAACTGAGCACTGATTACAGAATGTAAAAAAATGGCAGGTTGGGTCACTTTAGTTTGTTTAAGGTCTTCTTTTGAGCCCTGAAACATAATATCTGTGATATTGTAGCCCAAAATCTGATTGGCTTTTTTGAATAAATCTTTAGCTTCATTGGATTGATCGTACAGGTCTTGTCCCATACCTTCGTATTGCGCTCCCTGACCCGGAAATAAATAAGCTTTCATGTGTTTATTTTTTTATTGTTTTTTTTAATGACACATATAACCCTTGATGTTTAAGATAATCATTACGCTATGTGTTTAATGATGATTTAAACATGTCGGTTTCATATATATTGTATTGATTTGTTATCGGTTTAAAGTACCGACCAAAATTACAATTTTAATTTTACCCGTAAAAAAGGTTCTTGCAGACTTACAGAATGTGGTTTATAGCGCATTAAAAGGCGTTTTATAGGTATGCGATACAATCGCGCAACAATTTTACTTTACCACCATCGGGGTCATAAAGAGAGTTTTGTAAGCATCAGCGAACAAAAGTCTATTTCAAGGCTAAAACTATTTGTTGATTAACCCGTTTTAAATTTCCAAATGAAAATTGTAGCTCATTTAAAGTCTTTTTTTAGCTCAAAAACGCGGTGAATTGAGCTTTATTCTGTATTTTTGCTTATAATTTGAGCTTAAAATGGGGTCGCCAAGAGAAAATATAATCATTGATTTTATAATGTCTAACGGGAATCTTTCTTCAAAAGAGATTTTTGACCGCCTTAATCTTGACCTAAGTTATGCAACTTTAAAACGAATCTTAACGCAATTAATCCGGGATAATAAACTTGAAACCACAGGCAAAGGAAAGGGAACAAAGTACAGGATTTCAACAGCTTATGGACTTATTAGAACGATTGATTTAAACCGGTACTATGAAAAAGAAATTGATGAAAGAGCGATTCAGGAAAGATTTAATCTTTCTGTAATTACAGAAACACTTACACATTGCAGTGTTTTCACAAATGCAGAACTTGAAACATTAGATGTTTTACAAAGAAAATATCTATCAAACATTGAGCGTCTTTCTGAAAATGAATACAAAAAAGAATTAGACCGGTTGGCTATTGATTTAAGTTGGAAATCTTCACAAATCGAGGGTAATACATATTCTTTACTCGAAACAGAAAAACTGTTAAAAGAAAAAGAAACGGCTTCCGGAAAAACTAAAGAAGAAGCTGTAATGCTCTTAAACCATAAAGAGGCGTTAGATTTTATCATAGAACACACAGATTATCTTGATCATTTATCCGTTTCAAAAATTGAGGACATTCATAGTCTTTTGACAAATGATCTTGGTATTGAACGAAATTTAAGAACATATAGAGTTGGTATTTCCGGGACAAACTATCGTCCTCTTGACAACCAATTTCAAATAAAAGAAGCTTTAGAAAAGACTTGTGAATTAATCAATACAAAAAACAACACCTTTGAAAAAGCGCTATTAACATTGGTTTTAATATCGTATATACAACCGTTTACCGATGGCAACAAAAGAACAGCTCGAATTGTCAGTAATGCCATTTTAATGCATAATAAACATTGTCCTTTGTCCTTTAGAACAGTGGATTCAATCGATTATAAAAAAGCCATGTTAGTATTTTATGAACAGAATAATATTTCAGCGATTAAAGACATCTTTATGACGCAATTTGAATTTGCTGTAAACACGTATTTTTAAAAAACGACCTACCGAAGGTGAGTTTTGCCGGGTTTGATATTTCTATGGAACTATAGTTTTTAACAGTACTATTCGATACAATCGTTCATCAATAAGGGAAAAATAAGTTCGCCAATTGGCCTCATCAACCATAAAAACCCGTTGTTTTAAAAGATTTAAAGCCTTTTTCCAAGCTTTCCACACGAATTAATCTTATGGTCTGTATAAAATTTTTGTTTTAGCGTAACATTTTATAAGATTTTCTCTCTAATATTGTAAAATCGTTTGTCGCTTGTACGATAAACACCACAAATAATTTATTCAAACCATTAACTAAACAACTATGATACAAGACCACGAAATTGACTACACAATAATAGGCGAGGAAATGCAACTCGTAGAAATAGAACTCGACCCACAGGAGACTGTTATTGCCGAAGCAGGTTCATTTATGTATATGAAACAAGGCATACAGATGCAGACTATTTTTGGCGATGGGTCACGAAAAAGTGAAAATGATGGACTTTTTGGTAAAATTCTGGGTGCCGGAAAGCGCTTATTAACCGGTGAAAGTTTATTTATGACCGCGTTTACCAATACGGAAAACAACAAATCCAGAGTTGCTTTTGCAGCCCCTTACCCCGGAAAAATTATTCCGGTAGATTTATCTAAAAACGGCGGTAAAATTGTCTGTCAAAAAGATGCATTTCTCTGTGCCGCTAAAGGCGTAGAAGTAGGGATAGAGTTGCAACGCCGCCTCGGTACAGGCTTATTTGGCGGTGAGGGTTTTATCATGCAAAAACTCGTAGGTGACGGTATGGCTTTCATGCACGCCGGAGGTCACGTCATGGAAAGAACACTGGTAGCCGGAGAAGTATTGCGGATAGACACCGGTTGTGTGGTGGGCTATACCAAAGATATTGACTACGATATTGAAATGATCAAAGGGATACGCAATAAGATTTTTGGCGGTGAAGGGATCTTTTATGCTGTGTTACAAGGCCCCGGAACGGTTTGGTTACAAACCCTGCCTATTTCACGATTAGCCGGACGTGTGTTGTCTTATGCACCGCAGCGTGGCGGATCAAAAGGAGAAGGAAGTGTCTTAGGTAAAATAGGAGACATATTAGACGGCGATAATTTTTAAG
>PDQD01000019.1 GCA_002747695.1 Flavobacteriia bacterium | reverse complement strand
AACCCCAAAAGAACAAATACATACTGCTGAAATTTCAGACTTGAAACCAATCTTTGTTTGGCATAGAGAAAACGTATGCTTAATCGGAGATGCTGCACATGCCACAACCCCGAATATGGGACAAGGTGCTTGTCAGGCTATTGAAGATGCTTATGTGCTTTCAGAATGTTTGGATAAATATGAGATTAATAAGGCATTCAAAGAATATCAAAAATTAAGATTGCCCAAAGCACATCAGGTAGTAAAAGCAAGTTGGATTTTTGGGAAAATGGCACATCTTAGAAATCCCATATTAATTGGTTTACGCAATCAAATGCTGAAATTGACACCTGCATCCATTAACAGAAAGCAAAATGAACACATCTTTCAATTGACCAAAATATGATAACAACAAGTATAGTATAGACAATTACACAACAGGAAGTGTTTTATTGATTAAAAGATAAAAATTATGACAGCAAAATTATTATGGGAAATCGGGGCTTCATTACAAATAGTAATTGCAATGGCCCACTTTTTTGGAACATTGTTTTCTAAACTTTTGCATCCTACAGATAAAAATCTGATAGAACAAATGAAAACCACTATTCTTAAGGTTGACAAAAAAGCAACACAATGGCATGCCTGGCTATTCTTTAACATTGCTTTTGCTTTACTTTTATTTATGGTTGGAGCATTTTCTTTTATGATGGCCTATCAAAATTTTGAAATGATAAAAGGGCTAACCATCTTGTCATTAACGCAAATTGTTGTTTCATTGATAACCATTTATTTTGCTCATAAATTTTCAATTAGAAAAGTTAGAACAGCTTTTGTGATTACAACGCTGTTTTATATAATTTCTACAGCTATGGGATAAAAACGGTCCTTAACAAAGCACTGTGGATAAAACCAAACCAAAAATAAGATTTTTTAGCTTAATTTAAGAGAAATGAAATTTTCATCATAATATGATTCGGATTTTGCAATTGCAAAACCTTATTGCTGATTTTTTTTGTAAATTTGAAAAATTAAAATAAGGTTTTGACTGAGTACGGTGCTTAAATTTAAAGTTTTAGACTTTTTTATTCGCACCAATCGCACACTTAAACCATTGTAAAATATTAAGAAATGAAAGTATATTTGCTAATACTAAGTCTAGTAGTCTATTCAATAAACTGTAACTCACAGACATTAAATATTAATGTGCCTAACCATAATTTTGGTATAGACGAAAATCTCTCTATAATCGTGTCTAGAATTCAAGACATTGAAAATTATCAAGATATTGGAAACTACAGTGAAATTATCATCACTTTAGGAGAAGACGATTATAGTTTTATTTCAATTCCAAATAATCTAGAGTATTCAAATTCATTTGTAGTTGAAAATATTGACTCATCAAATCAATATGTACTCTACTTTACTCAACTACCTATTATTACAATAGATACGGACAACGAAATCGTGGACGAACCAAAGGTTTTCGCTGAGTTTGTGTATACTGATGATGAACAGACAATAATTTCTAACATCGGGATTGAATTAAGAGGAGGATATTCTCAAGGTTATCCAAAAAAAACATACGATTTAGAATTTTGGGAAGATGAAATTGGTGAAGAAACATTAAACGTTCAATTTGGAGAATTACGTGAAGATGACGATTGGATTTTAGATGCGTTATATAATGAACCTTTAAGGCTAAGAAGTTATACCGCCTCTAAACTTTGGAAAGAAATTCACTTACCGTATTATATTGATGATGAGCCAAAAGCCAAATCAGGTGCAGATGTTATGTATGTCGAAATGTTTTTAAATGGTCAATATAACGGGATATATAATCTTTCTGAGCAGATTGACAGAAAACAATTGAAACTAAAAAAATTTAATGATAATATGAGGGGAGAACTTTATAAAGGAGTTTCTTGGGGAGGAGCTTTAACTTTTACTAGTTTGCCTACTTATGATAATAACAGCAGAGAATGGGGTGGTTATGAATTTAAATACCCTAATGAAGATCAAATAACAGATTGGAATAATCTATATCAATTTACTGATTTTGTAATGAATTCATCAGAATCAGACTTTGCAAATGGTATTTGGTCTAAATTTGTTGAAAATAATTTTATAGACTATTTTTTATTCCTTAATTTAATTCGGGCAACTGACAATACAGGGAAAAATATTTATCTATGCAAATACAAAACAGATGAACCATACTTTTATGTGCCTTGGGACTTAGATGGTTGCTTTGGTATAATTTGGGATGGCACTAACGAAAATATTACTGACGATATTTTGGGTAATGGATTTATGGATAGGATAATAAATGAAAATCCAAACAGTATATTTACCAACTTAGCAAGTAAATGGTTTGAATACAGAAACGATGTTTTTAGTTACACATCTTTATCAAATACTATTACCGACATTTATAATTATTTTCAAACAAATAAAGTTTATGAAAGGGAATCGTTAGTTTATCCAAATTATTTTTTTGATAACCAAAGCTTAACATACACTCTAAATTGGCTTGAAAACAGATTAGCATATTTAGACTCTTATTTTGGAAGTGTCATGTCTGTTGATTCCATTTCAATATCGAATGAGTGGAGTATTTATCCTAATCCTGCAATAAATAGAATATACATAAATTCAGTTGAAAAACTTAATGATAAAAGTTATAAAATATTTAATAGTATAGGACAATTAGTTAGTGATGGTACTATGGAAAATGGACAAATAGAAATTGACGAGTTAGATCAAGGTATTTACTATATCATTATTGATAGAACATTATTTAAGTTTATTAAAAAATAACGTTTTATAACAAATAACGGAGGTAAAAAACAAGCCTTATTTCTGATTTTAAACACTCCAGTTTTTGGGGTAGCTTTCAGTAGTTTGGCTTTGCAATAGATTTTTGATGAATAATTCGGGTTAGTAAAATTCCTGTATTTTTGCCGTTATAAATACTTTTCTATGACATTCAATCAGAATCCCACACAAACAAAAGCTTGGTTACAACTCAAAAACAAACAACAACAGTCAGCTCAGTTGACGCTGAACGAATTGTTTAAAGAGGATAACAACCGTAAAGAAAAATATACCCTGAGATTAGATGAACTCTCATTTCAATTTGCCAATAATCATATTGACGATGAAACGCTACAACTGCTGGAAAATCTGGCTCATGAAATGAACTTAAAAGAGGCTATCAACAGCTTATTCTCCGGGGATAGCATCAATACGACAGAAAACCGGGCTGTGCTACATGTGGCCTTAAGGGATTTTGAAGACCATAATATAGTGGTCAATGGCGAAGAGGTTTTCCCTATGGTGGATAAAGCCCGTCAAAAAATCAAACAATTTACAGAACAGGTTCTTTCCGGACAGTGGAAGGGACATACAGGTAAATCCATTACCGATGTGGTCAATATAGGGATAGGAGGTTCAGATCTGGGACCTCAAATGGCTGTCGAATCTTTACAATTCTACCAAAAGAACCTCAACATACATTTTATATCTAATGTTGACGGAGACTCAACCCATGCCATATTGAATAACCTCAACCCTGAAACGACATTATTTATCGTTGTTTCAAAAACATTTACCACCATAGAAACCCTGACCAATGCGCAGACCTGCAGAAAATGGCTCTTACAGTCTGCCCCTGAAACAGCAATCAAACATCATTTTGCAGCTGTTTCCACCAATGAACAAGCGGTCAAAGATTTTGGGATTGATACGGCAAACATTTTTCCGATGTGGGATTGGGTCGGCGGACGTTTTTCCATGTGGTCAAGTGTAGGATTATCTATTGCTTTAGCTATAGGTTATGAACAATTCGAAGCATTCCTCAAAGGTGCTCATAGCGCAGACAAGCACTTTAAAACAGCCGGTTTCAAGGAGAATATTCCTGTGATTATGGGATTGTTATCTGTGTGGTATGTCAACTTTTATAAGACCAAAGCTCAATTGATTTTACCTTATGCAGAAGCCCTTAGCAAACTGCCGGCTTACCTGCAGCAGCTTTTTATGGAAAGCAATGGTAAAAGTGTGGACAGGCAAGGTCAGAGAGTCGATTATCAAACCGGTCCGGTAATCTTTGGGGCAGCAGGTACCAATGCGCAACACTCATTTATGCAATTAATCCATCAGGGTACCCAACTCATTCCTGCTGATTTTATAGGATTTAAACAATCCCTGTACAACGATCAGGAACATCACAGTATTTTGATGGCCAATTTTAAGGCTCAGGCTCAAGCGCTCAGAGAGGGTAAAACAGCAGAGCAAGTGCATTTGAGCATGAAAATAAGCGGTTCTGCTGAGCAAATCAACCAATTATTGCCTTATAAAGTATTTGAAGGAAACCGTGTATCAAATAGTCTGGTGTTTGAACGTCTTACACCCTATAATCTCGGTATGCTCATCGCCCTGTATGAACACAAAGTTTTTGTGGAAGGTGTGTTGTGGAACATCAATAGTTTTGATCAATTCGGGGTAGAACTAGGTAAGGAAATGGCTAAAAAGCTTCAGAATTAATCTACTACAACAGGTAAATCATGAGCTAATCCACGGTAATTATCAAGGTCTGCTTTGAGTGAGCCTACGACCAATCCTGCTTTGATTCTAACCGGCAGTTTGTTGGCATCATCGGTGACCCAAATGGTTAAAGATTCCTGATCTTTAAATACACGACCTTTTTGAACCATTGGTATGATTTGCCATGTTTTTAACTTTCCGAATTTTGTTTTAATAACCTCTCGCTTTTCAAAACGTAACTTGAAAGGAAACGATTCACCATCAAAAAACAAGTTTATTTTTATGTCATCTCCCGGTTCAATATGCGAGATATCCAGATTCCTTAAATAATAAAAAGCCGAAACCATATCCTGAACATCCTGAAATGGATAGTAATCCAGAGTTTTATTTTTTAAATCTTCTACTTTGACTTTGTTTGTATTGTGATTAAATGTCAAATCACGTTGAATAAGATAACCGTTTTCATTGACACGTCGTTTAAAATAGACAGGATTCACATTTGACCCCGAGGTAAAATAAGATTCATAGACGTCTTGAACTTTAAAAAACAATTTGGCAGCTCCGGTGGTCCAACCTTTGCCTTTAGCGTGATAGACCTTTTGACCGTTCTTATTTGTCGCTCTGAGCTTTAATGACGCATAACCGGCATTCATAAACCCATAATGAACCCGGTATTTCAGAAATTCACCGGTTTTATAGGCATGCGTATAAGACTCATCATTACTGTCCTGACTAAAGACATTCAAAGCACTTACCAAGAGCGTTATTACCAATAAGTATTTTAATTTAACAGTCATAATATTCCATTTTCATCTGTCATACAACAAGTATTGTTCCAAAATCATCCTGCAATATAAGAAATACCCCAAAACGCCAATTTATCTTTAAATCAAAAAAGGCAAGTCAACCGGCAAAATTTTATAACATCAGATACTTTTCTCTTGGACTTCAGAGAATACAGCCACGGCATTAATCGTCTTCCTTCTGTCATCGTTTGGTTTTATAGACCTCTAATGTTTTCAATAGCGCCTCAGCCTTCAACAAACATTCCTCATACTCTGCCTCTGCTTCAGCTTTGGCGGTTATGGCGCCCCCTACGGACATTGACAAGTAACGGTTTTTGGCATTATAAAGCATCGTTCTGATAACCACACTAAAATCAAAATCGCCTTGTGGTGACACATAACCTATCGCACCCGAATACAGGCTTCGCTTATGCATTTCTAAAGCATCTATAATCTTCATTGTAGAAATCTTAGGTGCTCCGGTCATACTCCCCATGGGGAACAGAGCTTTGATCACCTCAACGACCGGCAATTTTTCCGCTACACGACAAGTAACCGTTGATATCATCTGATGCACGTTGGGAAATGTATAAATTTTACATAATTCCTCAACATTGACCGAATTCTTTTCGGCTATACGAGACAAATCATTACGCACCAAATCCACAATCATAATATTCTCAGAACGTTCTTTGGTATTGGATTCCAATTCTTTGATAATCGCGGTATCTTCATCTTTATTTCGACCCCGTTTACGTGTACCCTTGATGGGTTGTGTAAAAATTTTATTCCCTTTTTTACCGGCAAAGCGCTCCGGTGAAGCTGACATAACATAATAATCACCGTGCTTGATAAATGCGGCGAATGGCATAGGGTTATTCCGATTCAACTGACGGAACACTTCATGCGGGTCAAGCGTTACGTCTTCCGCATAAAACTCCATACAAAAATTAGTCTCATAGGTATCCCCTCTGTTGATATGCGCTTGCAATTGCTCAAACTTCCCGCTATAAGTCCTGAAATCCATACGCTGATGAACTGTAAAATCTGATGGCGTCACAGACCGGTTATACTGTTGCTGTGTGATAGACTTAAGGTCTTGTTCCCACTCATGAGCATAGTCTTCTAAATATGCTGTTTCAAGATAGGTATCCGTGATAAACAATAGTTTTTTGGGCTGAAAAAAGAACATGTCCGGAAAATCTAATCCGTCAGGATTGGATGATTCTAAGTCTTCCAAATCATTCTTTAAATCATAACCTAGAAAACCAAATATATAATCATTAGCCTTCTTATAGTAGCGCTGCCATTGGTCAAATGCTCCTTTGTAGTCTGTTTTTAAAACACTGTGAGCGCCAAGTGCCACAACAGTTTTATAGCTCGTATAAGCATTCTCATAGTTATTGGTGTCCAACCACTGTACAGTATCAAAATTACAAACCCAAAACCATAGTTTGGATAAAAACCCGGCCGGTAATTGGTCTAAAGATATGCGTTTATTAATTCTCCTCATAGCTTAAATAGGACGATCGACCACATAGTTAATCATACTTTCCAATGCCTGTCTGTACGCTGTGTCGGGGTATTTTTTTAACATATCCAAAGCCTTGGATTGATACGCCCGCATTTGATTAATGGTATAGTCAATACCACCGCTTTTCTGCACATAATCAATTACTTCTTTGACCTTTTTCTTGTTTTTATTGTGATTTTTGACCGTATTGATAAGCCATTTTTTATCCTTTTTTGAGGCGTTATTGATGGCGTAAATCAGTGGTAAAGTCATCTTTTGTTCCTTGATATCAATGCCGGTGGGCTTCCCAATCTTGTCATCGGAGTAATCAAATAAATCATCTTTGATCTGAAAAGCTAAGCCAATGGTTTCTCCAAATTCCCACATCTCATCAACAATTTGCTGTTCCGCACCTACAGATGCTGCACCAATAGCCGTACAAGCACCTATAAGCGTTGCCGTTTTTTGTCTGATGATATCAAAATAAACCTCCTCTGTGATGTCTAAACGTCTGGCTTTTTCTATTTGCAAGAGTTCCCCTTCGCTCATTTCACGTACAGCACGTGAAATAATCTTGAGCAAATCAAAATCCTCATTGTCAACGGATAGCAATACCCCTTTGGACAATAAAAAATCACCGACCAATACGGCAATTTTATTTTTCCACAAAGCATTGATAGAGAAAAAACCACGGCGCATATTACTATCGTCAACCACATCGTCATGTACCAATGTCGCTGTATGAATAAGCTCAACGATAGATGCCCCACGGTATGTTCTTTCGTGAAAACCGCCATTGGTAACCATCTTTGCCGTCAGAAAGACAAACATAGGACGCATCTGTTTACCCTTACGGTGAACGATATAGTTCATGATACGGTTGAGTAAAGGCACTTTGGTATGCATCGCCGCACTAAACTTACTCTCAAAAAGCTCCATTTCGCCCCTGATGGGTTCCTTTATTTTTTCAACGGTTTTCATACTAGGCAAAATTAACAATTCAAAATTAAGCAGATACCGTCTGATGCAATATTTTTTCTTATTTTAGTGCGATTGTTTTAAGGTCTGCCGAAAAAAAGGTGGAATCGGTCTATATCAATAATTAAAAACAACCCTTTTATGTTTAAATTCATAAGATTATCCCTGTTTATTTTTTTAGTTTCATGTGGGACTTCCAAAGATGTATCTGAAGAAAAAAATACTAATCCTGAACCACCAACCCCCGAACCCAAGATTGAAAAAGTCTATGCTACGGTAGATGACAACGGTTACCTGATAGGTGTAGCCAACAAAGAACATTTTTTACAAGAGCCTTTTATCACTTGGTTTTCTGATGATTTTGACAATTACTTCCCGGATCCGGTGGTTATTGAAGAGATTAAACCCTTACTGGATGGTATAACCATCAAGGCTTTTATGGGTACCTGGTGTGGTGATAGTCGCAGGGAGGTACCTCACTTCTATAAGATTCTGACCGACGCAGGTTTTGATTTTGATAAGCTTACAATGGTTGCCGTTGACCGTGAAAAAACATCGCCCCGACACGAAGAGGAAGGCTTAAAAATTTATTATGTACCTACGTTTATCTTTTATAAAGATGGTGTAGAAATCAACCGGTTTATAGAATATCCTCAGGATTCTTTGGAACGCGATATCTTGAGCATTCTCAAAGAAGAAGGTTATAAAAATTCTTATTACGAAGGTTAAAATCTGACGTTTTTAACTATCTGTTATAAGGATTGCTTTTTTAAAATCTTTTTGACCAATACAGCAAACAGTGTCAAATAGGCAAAGCCTAATAAAGGCACTGTGTAAGACGTATTGATTCCGTACATATCAGCGATATTACCTTGTAGTGGCGGTAAAAAGGCACCACCCAAAATCATCATAATCAAAAAGGCAGAGCCCTGAGATTTGAATTTACCCAATCCCTGCAGGGACAAGGAAAAAATACTGGGCCACATTACCGAACAGAACAACCCGCCACTGACAAAAGCAAAGACAGAAATGCTACCTGTGGTCATCATACCTATAAACATAGCCAAAACACCCATAACGCCAAAAATCATAAGGGTTTTCGCCGGTTTATCCTCGCCCATAAAAAAGCCAATGATTTGCAAAGCTATAACCACAACATAAGGCAGTATTTGTTTGAGGTTATCAAAACTGACACCGGCTATTTTATTGGAAACCAATATGACTAAAAAAGCGATGTAAGGCACGATAATCAAAGCCATTTTTTTCGTTTTTGAAGACCAGTCAAATACGGCTAAAGCTCCCGCCCAACGTCCTATCATCAAACTTCCCCAGTACAATGAAATCAACAAGGGCGTCATAGCTGTCCAATGACCTTCGGTTTCGTTATTTAACAGCATCCGGGAGAATTCGCTAAAATCAATCGCTGTATTGATTTTTAAATAAGCCATAAAATCAATATGCTTGAGGTATTCACCCAAATTACTTTGAATAGTAACCTCAGTTCCTACATAAGTAAAGATTCCAATCATACCCAATACCAGTTGCGGGTATTTTAAAGCCCCCCAACCATCAGCATTTTTTTGAGCCCGGTTATTGGCGTACAACAAACCGATAATAAGGGTGGCAATACCCAACAGAATCAGGTATAAACCACTATTACTGCTGTGATCCACATTCTCTCCGGTATAACTGTAAAAAATAAACGACAAGACAACCACCAGCACTACCGTTATCAAACTGATAATACCTGTAGCCTTACTTTCATTCTCTATTGTAGCATCGGCTTTGGCATCGGGTAATTTTTTTGAAAATTTAAACAACAAGGCCGCTATCAAAAATGCCAGACCAACGATTATGTAAAGCCATTGCACCTTAGACAGGTTGAGCGTTTTGATCTGACTCTCATCAAGATGGGTTGTTCCGAGTAAGGCAAGGGCAAAAATAATAGGTCCTATAGTAGTACCAAACGAATTGACACCACCGGCAAGATTTAAACGGTGAGCACCTGTTTCCTCATCACCCAAAGCAATGGCAAACGGGTTGGCTGCCGTCTGTTGCAGAGAAAAACCAAGGGCAATGATAAATAGTGCTGCCAGAATAAGGGCAAAGCTATTGGATGACAATGCCGGAAACATCGCAAATGCGCCTACTACCGATATCATCAATCCATATACAATACCATTTTTGAATCCCCAGGAATTCAACAGGTCTTTTTTACCCCAAACAGATAAAATAAAAAGCAGAAATGCCCCGATATAATAAGCAAAATAAAAAGCCGAATCGATCAACTGGCTTTGAAACTGGGACAAATCAAAATAAGATTTGGCAAACGGGATAAAAACACCGTTTGAAGCTGCTATAAATCCCCAAAAAAAGAACACCCCTACAAGCGTGTACAGAGCGGGGTAATTGGTGGGTTTTGTCTTGGTTTCACTCATGGATTTCTATACAATTGGATTAAACATCTAAAGTAATAAAAATACCGGTGAATCTGACAAAAAAATTTGCGATTAAACCAACTTAGATTTAACCCTTATATTCAAACTTAGTATTAGACGTATGCCAACAAAGCAACTGGGCATTTTTACACCTACAAGCCTGTCTTTTGTCTCTGAATACATTCAATTCTACTAAGACGATGGTATAGCACTTACCAGCCTAATGATTAGTGATTGATGTTTTTAAAATAGTCTGAAATTATTGGTCTTTTTTCTTTAACAATTGAATCTCCGTCGTTGAAATAGTATCCTGTATTTTTATACCGTTCTTTATGTCTGGAGTTAAAAGAATAGTAAATGCGCCTTTTTTCAAAGGCGAATAACTTATGAATGGTATAATCGGTATTGAATTCATGTTTTGTGTTTTCATTGATTCCATCGCCGTACTAAAAAAAAATCAAAGACCATCTGGCATTGTCATTGTCATGTAAAAAATTATCATTTTTAAGATAATTCACGACAAAACTATCTACCTGTATTTTGTGAGATTCATTGGTGGCATCAAAATTTTTAAGGGCAAAGAAATCCTCTCTTACGAGTTCATAGTATTTCTTATTGTCTTTATACTCTGTAAGTTCTCCTATGTCATTTGGTTTTAAATGATAAATTTCAAGTGTTTGGTCTTTTGATTGAACATTACATGACACAAACCAAATCGCCATTAATACCGGAATTAAAAATCTAATGGTTATCATAACTAAATATAAACTACGTTTATTGGTGATTATTATTTTTAAAATAGTCTGATACTATTGGTCTATACTCGTTAACTATCGAATCGCCTTTATCGAAGAAGTAAGATGTACCTAAATAATTTGTTTTACTATCAAAAGAATAGGCAGTTTGCCGTTTTTTAAAAGCAAATAACTTGTGAATAGTATAATCGGTATTGAACTCATGTTTTGTGTTTTCATTGATTCCATCGCCGTACTTAAAAAAAATCAAAGACCATATGGCATTGTCATTGTCACGTAAAAAATTATCATTTTTAATGTAATTTACCACAAAGCTATCTACCTTTATTTTGTGAGATTCATTGGTAGCATCAAAGTTTTTAAGGGCAAAAAAATCATCTCTTAAGAGTTCATAGTATTTTTTATTGTCTTTATACTCCGTAAGCTCTCCTATGTCATTTGGTTTTAAATG
>PDQD01000018.1 GCA_002747695.1 Flavobacteriia bacterium | reverse complement strand
AGAACTTTTAATCCTTGTTCAATGTATAAATCCTTATTGAGATTCTCGTGCCAACGCTCACGTTTTTCAGCAAGCAATGTATCAACAGCCATAAGTTGTAGCTCATAATCAAGTGACTTAAATTCTAAACCTGATGAGAAGTCTTTCTGACTGTCAAATTGTTTAGCTTGTGTCTCACTATTCTCGATATCTTGCTTGAAAGCTTCATAATTCAATGGAATAATATTGTCATCCTGCTGTTTTTTCAACCAACGGGCATTATCATCTATTAACCGGAATTCAGGAAGACTATCCACATGCTCGCGCGTATGTGCGATTACTTTTTTTCTATTAGTATAACCTTCATACCTCTTGTATTTTGCCGGCTTTACTTTATCCCAGTCCAAGGGGTTGGCTTCGTCTTTTTCTCCAATCTCGAGATAAGAAAATTTGTCCGGAATAATAACATCCGGAGTCACTCCTTTGAGTTGGGTTGAACCGCCATTAATACGGTAAAATTTTTGAATTGTCATTTTTAATGAGCCTAGATCTTCCGGGTAATCATAATGATCATTGATGTCAAAAAAGTTTTGCACTGTACCCTTGCCATAGGTTTGTTTACTCCCTATAATCACCGCTCTGCCATAATCCTGTAATGCTGCCGCCACAATCTCTGAAGCTGATGCAGAACCTTCATTGACCAGTACCGCCAATGGACCATTCCACAGAACCTCGGCATCCGTATCTTTATATATGTGCGGATCCTGTCCCCTGTACTTCACCTGAACCACCGGCCCTTTAGCGATAAACATCCCGACGATATCTATGGCTGTCTTCAAAGAACCACCGCCATTATTTCGTAAATCTAATAGAATCCCATCAACCCCTGCTTGCTTCAATCGCTGTAATTCTTCTGCCATATCAGATGAAGCATTGCGGTATTTATTGTTATGGCGGTCAAAATAAAACTTAGGCAAATTGATGACACCATACGTTTTATCACCATACTCAACTAATGAGGATTTTACATAGGTTTCTTCCAACTCTACAATATCCCTTATGATGGAAATCGTCTGTATAGTTCCATTCACACGTTTTAAGGTCAAACGCACTTCGGTGCCTTTTTCCCCTTTGATGTATTCAATAGCATCATCCAATCGCATACCCACGATATCAACCGGCTCCTCATCTCCCTGCGCTACTTTAATAATAAGATCCCCAACTTCCAATTCACCAGCACGCCATGCCGGACCACCGGAGATAAGCTCTACTATCTTGGTATATTCTCCTTGTTTTTGCAAACGTGCACCTATACCTTCCAGTTTTCCTGACATTGCAATATCAAAGCGCCTTTTGATTTGCGGACTCATATAGTTGGTGTGCGGATCAAACTCTGTTGCTATCACATTGACAAACATCCCAAAAAAATCATCTTCATTGAGGTCTGTCATACGTTCGTAAAGATCATCTATGTTTTTGATCGTTTTTTCCAAGGCTGATTCACGCAATTCCTCAGCAGTCTTGGAAACATATGTACTATCCAAGCTAAGGTTGTCCTCCTCAGATTTCTCACTGTCATACAAGGTTGTGATAAAACGCCATTTTAAATGTTTACGCCAACGGTCTGTCATCTCCAGTTCATTACCCGGATAAGCCACACTGTCAAAATCAATGTTTAACTGCTCATCTGTGGTTAGGTCAAACGGTTGTTCCAACAAACGGTCAACTGTTGCTTTTGATTCGTCCACCCGCTGTTTGTATGTTTCATAGGTTTTATAGAAAAACGACAGGTTTCCGGAAATAATATCATCGTCCAAACGGTGTTTATAGATTGATAAATCGTCAATATCCGATTGGTAGAAATAACGTTTGGTGGGATCCAACAGCTCTAAAAAGTTATAAAAAATATGCTCTGAAAATGTATCGTCAAAATCTTGCGGTTGGTAATGTCCTTGCTCCAATATAGCTCCAACCACTTGCATGACTAACCTGTTTCTTTCCGGATTAGGTTGCTTTTTCAGCTTAAAACCAAGCAAAACACCTGCTATTAATACTACGGATAAAAGTATTTTATAATTACGTTTCATAAATTCAATAATTGTCATCTTTTGTTAATTCAAGTCAGTACTCAAATAACTTGTACAGTAACGGGGAACTCAAAAATTATTCCAAATTCTTTTTCATTGTTCAATATTACGACATTTTTAATAATTTGATAGAGAAGGCTATTTCCAAGGTCAAGAAAACAAAATACGGAACAAAGAAATTTACCACCTCCGGCACCAGCTCTTTTTGTTCAGTCACAAACAAAGGCCATAAAAAGATAATAGCACTGAGCATTTTCAACACACTCATCGTCATAAAAGCAAAGCCCGTTTTATCATAGGCTGTTTTTGCAGTAAAAAACACCGCTAATAGCACTAATAGGTTTAAGATAAAATGAAAAATATAAATATTTATAATTGGAATAATAAAAGGCCCTTTCACCAAATAAATATGCAGTAAATACATTAGAACTGTAAGTACTGCACTCACTCCGATATACAGGTAGAGGGTCTTAGTCTTCATCTTGCTTTTTTGAAAAATTTATAACCTGCTTTATACTGGAATATAAAGCGCCAAAAACACCGATTAATGCAAATATTATGGTGAATAGTTGATAATTATTGGGGAATTTTTTGTCTAACCACATCCCAATATAAACAAATATGGCTATCATCACCCCCATCTGTATCGCCATACTTGAAAAAACGATGTAACTACGATATTTCTTTTTTGACTTTTTGTTTATCGGCATCTTCGTTGATAGATTTAACGCCTTTCATGTGACAAATAGCATTAAACATAGCACCGGGTTCTATGGCTAACTTTTCGACATGAATTTCACCATCTATAGTTGCCGTAGATTTAATACTCAAAATGCCTTTACACTTCATTTTACCCACATAGAAACCGGCGATATCTGCATGTGCACATTCTATGCTTCCGGTTACTTTAGCATTTTGACCAATAATGAGTTTCCCTAAGGTTTTGATACTTCCCACTAAAATACCATCAATTCTGAAATCACCCTGAGACACAATATCCCCGCGCATCTCAGTAGCTTTCCCCATCATATTTCTTTCCGGTTCTTGTAGCTTTTGTTTTTTGTCTTTTTTGTCTTGAAACATAGGAGGTATATTTATATACGAAATTAAATTGATTTATTTTTTTATCTGCGACCTGGAACTTTGTCTGGTTTTGTTTGATACAGCTTTCGTCTTTTGGCGTTTTGGCTTAGGCGGTTTGTTTTTTATCTTGCCGACCTTACCCGTCAACCTGTCAAGCACTTTTTGAGCATGCTGACCTTCCGGAGTTTTGGGAAAGTTTAAAACAATATATTCTAAACTCTTGATAAATTCCGGCTTTCCGGATTTGTAATACTGCGCATAAGCTTTGAGCAATTCAAATTTTGGATGAATTGTGGTACCTGCATATTGAGCAACAGCCGTTTCACATTCTGAAATGACCTGATCATATTGTTTGTCCTCATAGTGTTTATAAACCTCCTCATACCGTTGTTCAGGACTGGACTCATCAGCTGTCTCACTTGTTTTATTCTGAAGGAGGTCAGCATATCTGGAATTGGGGTGATTTGCAACTATATCATCATACAAACGCTGTGCTTGCGGATCACCCAGTTCTTTATAAACCCAGTATAAATGATAGCGTGCCGGTAAGATATGGTTTTGAATTGGAGATTCATTGAGGAAACGCTCCAGTTTCTTTTTGGCCAGTTTGTACTCTTTGAACTTTTCTTTATAGATCAGCCCCAGTTGGTAATTGGCCTTTGAAAGCTCCTGTTTGATTTTCCCGATGGCTTTTGGGTCTGACGGGACAGTACTCAAATAATAATCGAGGTTGTATTTTTTGTCGGCTCCGGCAATATTTTCATCCTGATTATCCATATCCTCAGGCTGGTCTGACAGTGTTTTTTGAGACCAACGCCAATTGTTTTTCAATGGTCTGTCACCCCAAACAGATCTAAATTCCGTTTGTCCGAAACCTACCGCTTGGGCATTATAAAAATACCACACACCATTATTATTAGCATTGGCATTCGTATTATTTTTTAATGAAGGTAAACCAAAATTTCCGGATTTTCTTTGTTTTAATTCTTCAGCCAGCTTATCTGCTTTTTTAAGCTCTTCTATATAATCTTTGAAATAGGATTCACGTGCCGGTTTATCCATATTAACCAGTCGTAAAATACTGTCATTTTTAGTTACCACACCTTCATAAAGCACTACATCCTTAAGGTTTTCATGCTTACGTAAGAGTTGTAACATTTTCTTTTTGTTGGAATCCTTTATAAGCGGTACTAAACTGTCATAATACATACCGGCTTTCACAAAAGCTGACCGGTCAAAATAATAGTCTCCCAAACGTTGGTAGGATTTTACTTTTTGGCGTTGATCAGCACCGGTTACCCTCAACGATTTATGAAGATACTCCAACGCTTGCTCATCTTCTCCTCTGTTAAATGCCATTCCGGACAATCCAAAATAGATTTCATCGAAATAAGATTTACCCAATGGATTTTTCAGCATTTTTTTCAAACGACCTATATAATATTCATTATTCAAGGTGTCGTTGTCAAGGTCAGCCAATTTGAGATAGGCATGCACTTTGTATTTCTGAGGAATTTTTTTGAGTTCGACCAATCTTTGGTACACCATAACAGCTGAATCCTTGTGTACTTTTTTCTCATACAACTGTCCCAGAATAAAAATATTCCGGGCTTGCTGATCTTTATTCACATTGGTTTCTATAGCTTTTTTGAGGTGTTCCATAGTCTTATCCCAATCTTTTTGCGCCATATACCCCATAGCTAATGATGTGTGAGCCTGCTCAATGTGGTTGGCTTTTAAATCTTCCTCTTTCTTCAATATGTCATTGAGTTCTTTGATACCGACAACCTCATTTTGTAATCTGATCAGGGTTTTAGCTTTCCAAATTTTAATGTCGTTAAACATCTTCCGGCTGGGGTCTCCATTCAACATGAAATTAAACGCTTCCAATGCGGGAACGAACCGCTGACTGTAATAACGCGCCTTAGCTAACAAGAAATAAGCATCATCTATCTGCTTGTTGTATTCTATGTTTCCTATGGACATACTGTGTTTCTGTACCGCTTTGACTGCTTTTTCTTCAGCAATATCAAAGTCTGTTTTGGTTTTCAGTTTTTCTTGGTCAGGCATAAGAACATTATCATCTGCGACCCGTTCTTTCATAGGCTCTACAGGCAACAATGCATCAAAATCATCAGCATAGTTAGTATTCAAATCTTCTATGCCACGGTTTAATGCTTCTGTACCATTGAACAAGATGTTATACTTAGCAGTCATCCGATGATAACCCTTGTTGACAAAACTGCTACTTTGTCTGGAACAAGACATCAATAACAGCAAAAAACTAAAAAACAAAAAAAGTGCTATTTTTTTCAAAATAATGGTATTAAAAACATACATCTAAAAAACCCTAAAGGATTGAATTTATTGTATAATAAGGTGTAAAAATACAAAAAATACAATCAACCGGGTTGACCTGCCTTTTATAAAAATGTTTCCATTTTTTTAAGCCATGCACTAAATGACACTTTGCCGGTCAAAAAGCCGGAGATTTCATCTATATTGATGCGCTCTTGCGCCATAGTATCCCTGTGTCTCAAAGTCACTGTTCTGTCTTCCAGTGTTTGATGATCAACAGTTACACAGAATGGTGTTCCTGCGGCATCCTGACGTCTGTAACGACGACCGATAGCATCTTTCTCATCGTAATCCACATTGAAATCATATTTTAAAGTCTCAACAATTTCACGGGCTATGTCCGGCAATCCGTCTTTTTTCAATAGTGGTAAAACAGCCAGTTTATTGGGCGCTAACACTACCGGCAACTTCAGAACTGTACGTGTTGAACCGTCTTCCAGCGTTTCTTCCACTAACGATTTGGAAAATACTGCTAAAAACATTCTGTCCAAACCAATAGAAGTTTCAACGACATAAGGCACATAACTCTTATTCAGTTCGGGGTCAAAATACTGTAATTTTTTGCCTGAGTATTCTTCATGACTGGACAAGTCAAAATCTGTTCGCGAGTGAATCCCTTCCAGTTCTTTGAACCCAAAGGGGAAGTTAAACTCTATATCAGAAGCGGCATCGGCGTAATGAGCCAACTTTTCGTGTTTGTGAAAACGGTAATTCTCTTCACCCATACCCAGAGACAGATGCCATGCCATACGGCGTTTTTTCCAGGTTTCATACCATTCCATTTGTTCGCCGGGGCGCACAAAAAACTGCATTTCCATTTGTTCAAATTCACGCATTCTGAAAATAAATTGTCTGGCTACAATTTCATTTCTGAAGGCTTTTCCTGTTTGCGCAATACCAAATGGGATTTTCATCCTACCACTTTTCTGCACGTTGAGAAAATTGACAAAAATCCCCTGAGCCGTTTCCGGACGCAGGTATAAGTCCATAGCATTTTCTGCCGATGCACCCAGTTTGGTTCCAAACATGAGGTTAAACTGCTTGACATCTGTCCAGTTTCTACTACCGGACACCGGACAAACAATTTTTAACTCTTCGATGAGATCCTTAACATCTTTCAGGTCATTGTTTTCTAATGACTGTGCCATACGCGACAAAACCTGTTCACGTTCCGCGAGATATTTCATCACCCGAGGATTGGTCGTGCGGTATTGTTCCTCATCAAAAGCATCCCCAAAGCGTTTAGCTGCTTTGGTTATTTCTTTATTGGCCTTGGCTAAAAGTTTTTCTGCATAATCTTCTATGAGCACATCAGCTCTGTAACGCTTTTTTGAATCTTTATTGTCAATCAAAGGATCATTAAACGCATCTACGTGACCTGAGGCTTTCCATGTGGTAGGATGCATAAATATTGCCGCATCGATACCTACAATGTTACTGTGATATTGCACCATGGCTTTCCACCAATACCGGCGAATATTATTTTTCAGTTCGGCTCCATTAAATGAATAATCATAAACGGCACTTAAACCGTCATATATTTCACTGGATTGCACCACATAGCCGTACTCCTTGGCATGGGCTATGACTTTTTTGAATATATCTTCTTGTTTTACCATGCGACAAATTTAAAAACCTTTTGCATACTTATGTCTATAAAATAGGATTGAAAGAAAAAAAATTCCGCAAGGCGAAGCCTTGCGGAATTAAAATAATCAATATTTTATGTTTTTTAAAGAGGTTACTTCAAGGTTATGGATGTCGATCCCATTAACCTGTTTTCCATATAGACCTCAAGGGTATAATCACCTTTTGTCAATGAACCTTCCGGTACATTAGAAATAAGAACTACTTCTACATCCATATTAGTGTAATCTACATCAGCTTCATCTGTATAAGCTAATTCCTCTCCACTGGCATTGACAAATGTGCCTTGTTCACCCACAACATTCCCCATGCCATCTTTGACTACTACATAGGATTTTTTCACGCCTGCAGTTGCTAAGGGATTTTCACGTAAAACAAAATTAGTACGGAAAGCATCTACTTTTCTAGCCCGGTTTGTTTTTTTAAGTGTACCGGATCTTCTTTCTTTCATAGCTATCGTAGTAATTTTTCCTGCGGTCAGCGCAGAACCTATAACGACTTTCTCCCCTAATTGCGTCGCCAGATTATTAAGTGAATCGTTTTCCATCTCCTTTTTCACTATAACTTCAGCTTTCCGCTGAATATCTGCACGTGCACTGTCATTTTCTATGGACAGTTGCTGATTGGCATAACGCAACGAATCGGCTTCGCTAATCAAACGTTGATTAACTCTTTCTAAATCTTTAAGTCGTCTGTTAAGGTAGTTGATGGTTTTTCTGTCCATCTTTTTGATCTGGTCTACAGAATCTCTCAGCGCCAAAAGATTACTTTTAGCCTGACTTAGTTCGCTATTGATCGCTTCATTATCCGTCATCGCAACATTCAATGCTTCGATCTTTTCATCTAACTCTTGTTTAATAGCTTCTTTTTCAGTGGTCAGATTCTGAACTTTATCTTTCCCCGATTTCATAGTGTATATCGTAAACACAGCTAACAAGGCTAATAAAATGGATAATATCAGAATGATTAATCGCGAATTGTTTTTGTCTTGGTTTTGTGCATTCATAAGATTAATTAATAATGGTTAAATATCTCTTAATAACGTAACAATGAGCATTTAATTGTTTTATTTTGCAAAAACTTTATTTTTGTGAAAAGAGCTTTTTTTAAAAACACCTATGATATTAGCTGACCTTATCAATCTATTTTACCCAAAAACATGTTTACACTGTGGCAATCAACTCCATAAACACGAAGATTATTTGTGTATGTTTTGTCACTCCCAACTCGCTTTTACAGCTTATACAGACTGGGCAGGCAACCCATTAGAGAAAGCATTGGCAGGACGAATTCCCATTGTACAAGGCACTGCTTTGTTGTTTTTCCGAAAACAAGGGATTACCCAACACCTTATTCATTTACTTAAATACAAAGGTGAAGAAACAATAGGTGCTTTTTTGGGGCATTTACTGGGCAAACTTATGGCGAAATCCAAACGTTTTAAGGATCTGGACTGCATTATTAAAGTGCCTTTACACCCCAAAAAGCTAAAAAAACGCGGCTATAATCAGTTGACACTTTTTGCTCAGACCTTAGCGTCCCACCTCGATATTCCTGTGATAGAACATGTATTGGTGAAAGTTAAAACTTCAGAAACCCAAACCAGAAAAAACCGTTTGAACCGGTTTAAGGAATTTAATGAGAAATTCAGACTAATTGCCGGTGATGCTATAGAAGGTAAACATATCTTATTGGTGGATGATGTCATCACTACTGGTGCAACGCTGGAGGCATGTTCCAATGAATTGCTTAAAGCACACAACACCAAAATTAGTATTGCAACAATGGCAGTCCCCGAATAACCTGCATTATTCATCACAAATTTTAATTCTAAGGTAGAAAAGAATTATATTCAAAACTATGCAGATAAAATCAAAAACAACAGACACATGCATAATACGGGCTAAGTTTTAAGATATATTTTTTAATCAAAACAGGAATTATTGTTAATTTGCCCCTTCTAAACATCATCATGTGAGATCTCTTATAATCTTTTGTATTATCGGCCTTTTTATCATTAGTTGCGCGCGTGTCGGGACACCCAGCGGAGGCGCTAAAGATGAACTGCCACCTGTAATCGTAAGTGCTCAACCGGATTTTGAAAGCACCCACTTTAAAAGCAGAAAAATCAAAATTCACTTTGATGAATACATCAAACTAAAGGATCTCAACAAGCATCTCATCATTTCACCGCCTCAAAAACACAAACCTGACATCACCCCATTGGGGATTGCTTCAAAAACCATTGTCATCAAACTAAAAGACACCCTGCAACCCAACACAACTTACACCTTCAATTTTGGTAATGCCGTAGTTGATAACGCTGAAGGCAATATACTCCAACAATTCAGATATGTGTTTTCGACCGGCGATTATGTCGATTCTCTAAGCATCAATGGAGACGTCGTCAATCTCATGAGTGATGAATTACCCAAAAACACACTGGTAATGCTTTACAGTCTGGATAGCACATACAACGACTCGACAGTGTATCTGCAAAAACCCGATTATATAGGTAATACTTTGGACAACACCATTTTTTCTATCAACAATATCAAGCAAGGGCGTTATAAACTTCTGGCATTAAAGGATGCCAACAATAATATGGTTTACGATCCACGTTCAGATGAAATAGGTTTTTTGACTGATACGATCTTTACACCTACAGACAGCACCTACCGGTTAAGCTTATTCAAGGAGCAACTGCCTTTCCGGGTCAAACGTTTATCTGAACACAGCAAAAACAGACTTTGGGTTCCTTATGAAGGGGATTGGTCAGGTACAATTACCCGCGTTTATGATTCTGACAACAAAGACATTCCTTTTGTCAGTTATCATTCTCAAAGTTACGACTCTATTGACGTGTGGTATAAAGACGTCTCAAAAGACTCCTTGTTTGTACAGATTCAAACAGAAAAAGACAGTGTTTTTGGAATGAGGTTGAGAAAAAAATCTCAAGACAGCTTGACTATAAAGTCTGCCATATCGGGTACGCTTCATCCCAATGACAGTTTGTTTTTAAAATCCAATACGCCTATCATCGGCGTCAACCCTGATCTTATCCAAATGATGGACAAAGACTCAGTAACAGTATCCTGCAATACAATTGTAGATAACAATCAACCATTGAAGGTGTTACTGGACTTTGAGCGAGAGCCTGAGAACAACTATCATGTGTCAATCCTACCCGGTGCTTTTCAAGACTTTTTTGACCGCACCAATGACAGCATCCGGTTTAGTGTAAAAACAAAAAAAACTACAAATTATGGTGAGATAATTCTAACCGTCAATACTGAAAAACCTGTCATTGTAGAACTATTGACTGACGACAACAAGCTGATTACAACCCGTAAGATCAATCAGACCGGCGATTTAAAATTCTCGCAATTGATCCCGGATAAATACAAGTTTAAAGTTATCATAGACTCTAACAATAACGGACGTTGGGATACAGGCAATTATCTGGAACACCGACAACCGGAAACGGTTATTTATCCCGGTATAAATATTAATTTACGGGCTAACTGGACGACCAATGAAAGCATAAACATAGACTGACTGCCATGACCATTATTTTATCGCGTTTTCACATCAATATTTAACTGTCCAATCAGCTCATTTTTTATTGTTGAATTTATTTTAAGACATTTTTCCTTTATTAAAATTATCAAACATGACTATAAAAATCATCAACCATTCCCACCACCCTCTTCCTTCTTATGAAACTATAGCATCTGCCGGTATGGACTTGCGTGCTAATCTGGAAGAACCTATCACACTCAAGCCCATGCAACGTCGCATTGTCCCTACAGGCTTGTTTATGGCTTTGCCCGTAGGTTTTGAAGCACAAGTCCGTCCGCGAAGTGGTTTGGCAGCCAAAAAAGGGATTACGCTGCTCAATACACCCGGAACCATAGATGCCGACTACCGCGGAGAAATAGGTGTTATTCTGGTCAATCTATCTGAGGAGGATTTTATCATCAATGATGGCGAACGTATTGCTCAGATGGTCATCGCCCGTCACGAAAGAGTGGACTGGCAGGAAGTAGATAGTCTGGACCAAACCGAACGTGGT
>PDQD01000017.1 GCA_002747695.1 Flavobacteriia bacterium | reverse complement strand
TCAAATTGACCTCAGGGTTTATATATTTGTAGAAAATATTGGATCGTTTAATCTTGAAGATAGAGCATTTTATATACCGTCGTTTGATTGCTGATAAAAAGTATCAACGTTCTGTCTCTGCACCCATTATCCGTATAGGGATTATTTCTATTGCTTTGGGAATTGTGGTGATGCTGGTGGCTGTCGCCACTACTATAGGCATGCAGAAAAAAATCAAGGATAAGGTTACCGGTTTTAACGGAGCTATCCAGCTGTCTTCTATGGAAAATGTGTCGGCTCTCAATGCGACCATTCCCATGGTTTATAGTGATACCTTAAAAGATATCATAGAATCTAATCCGGAGGTTTCTCATGTTCAGGTGTTTGCTAACAGGTCGGGAATCATAAGAACTCAAACAGACTTTGAAGGTGTTGTGCTCAAAGGGGTAGGGGCGACCTATAATTGGCATTTTTTTGATGACTATTTGACCGCCGGCAGTTTACCGGTATTAGGCGATGAGGTCTCCAATGACGTTTTATTGTCCCAGACTATTGCCGATAGGCTCAAACTCAACGTAGGTGACGACATCCGGGTCTGGTTTATGAGAGAAGGTATCAACAAACCGCCATGGGTACGTAAACTCACAATCAAAGGTTTGTTCAGTACAGGATTTCCTGAATTTGACAACAATTTTGCCATTGGAGATATAAGGCATTTGCAGAAACTCAACAAATGGCAACCGGATCAGGTAGGCGGAATTGAAGTTTTTGTAAAGGATTTTGATCAGATCAATGAGGTTAAAATGGCGTTGTATAAAAAATCTCCCATGGGCATCAATACGCAATCTGTCTTTGATGAATTTCCCAATATTTTTGATTGGATTGCATTGTTTGACAGTAATGTGTTGATCATTATTGTGATTATGGTTTTGATTGCCGGATTTAATATGATTTCGGTGATTATGGTGTTGATTCTGGAACAAACACCTACCATAGGAATTCTGAAAGCTATGGGGGCGACCAATCAACAGATTCGCAATATTTTTCTATATCAGGCGACTTATCTTGTGTTCAAAGGTTTGATTTGGGGTAATGTGATAGGTCTGGGCTTTTTGCTGTTACAGTATTTTTTCAAAATCATCAAACTCAATCCTGAAACCTATCATGTAAGTTCAGTGCCGGTTTACCTCAACCCGTTGTATATTATTGTATTAAATTTGGGGGTTGTAGGTTTGATTTATCTTATACTGTTATTACCGTCTTATTATATCAATAAAATAGCGCCGGTTAAAGCCATAAAATTTGAATAACAGGAGGTTTTAAAATATATCTTGACGACTAAAACCAACTAATATGTCAAAATACGTATCATTTATAATAGCTTTGGTCTTGATGGTTTCTTGTAAAGGACAACGCACTCAAGACACATTAATTCAAAAACAAGACACGATGACTTATAAAATTCAAAAAACTGACGCTGAATGGAGAGCGATTTTATCCGATGAGCAATACAGAATCTTACGTGAAAAAGGTACGGAATATCCCGGAACGGGTGACTATTATATGCACTTTGAAGAGGGGACTTATGTCTGTGCCGGTTGTGGTACGCCGTTATTTGAATCAAATCACAAGTTTGAGTCGCGTTGTGGCTGGCCTTCATTTGACGATGCCATAGAAGGAAAAGTACTGTATAAGCGCGACACGAGTCATGGGATGATCCGTACAGAAATTCTTTGTGCGAACTGTGACGGACACTTGGGACATGTATTTGACGATGGCCCGCGAAACACAACCGGTAAGCGGTATTGTGTCAATTCGGTCTCATTGGATTTTAAACCCTGACCCGGATGTATAACCAGCCCTCTTTTTTAAAAAATCCTGATGCCGGTAGAAGACTTTTTCTACAGCTTAAGGGGTTTATGAGTGATACTTATTGGCGGGATACTGCCCGTTTTTTGGACAGACCTTTATTTGTATTGCCCGACATCGCGTTTGATGAAACGACTGTTAAAGCCATCAATATTCACCAATATTTGAGGCTGGGAAACCGGTTGGAACGTTTTTTTTCATTGATTATTGATCAGTCAGGTAGGTATGAGATGCTTGCAGAGAATGTTCAGGTTATTGTTGATAAAGTGACGATTGGCGAATTGGATTTTATCATTAGAGATAACAAAACACATGACGTTATACACGTGGAACTGGCCGGGAAAATGTATTTATACGATCCGCATTCTGATGTGGATATTAAACACTGGATTGGACCCAATAGAAGGGATTCTCTGGCGCAAAAATTGACTAAATTACGGGAACGTCAATTACCTTTGTTGTACCATCCGGAGACTGCTAAAAAACTTCGGGAATTGGGAATTGCAGAACAAGAGATCACTCAAAAGGTTTGTTTGAAAATAAGACAGTTTTTACCTTGGCAATTTAATGGTTTTCCGGCGCTGAGCTATCCTGAAAATGTTAAGGGTTATTATGTGTCTATCAATGATTTTGACAACGACTATTTTAAAGCATACCATTACTTTATGCCGGAGAAACAAGATTGGATTGTTCATCCCGAAAATGGTGAAGTCTGGCTGACTTATCAGGACATATTACAACACATAAAAACTATGCACGAACATAGACAAAGTCCGTTGTTATGGCTTAAAAAACCCGATGGTACTTATGAAACCTTATTTGTGACGTTTTGGTAATGACTTTCAGGTGATTTAAGATTATCGTTTGTAGTACACAGTGTGCAGCGCTCAGTATGTAGTTTTCTGTCTTTGATATAGGTAGACTGTTTTTTTAATCCAATACCTAATACCCTATATGAAACCCAAATCAGCAGTTTTTCGTAGCATAAAAACTAACCGCGGCTTTAATGACTTTACTTGTATTCTTTTTCAGTGATGATGTTATCGTTTTTATACTCTATTTCTTTTTTAAGATTACCGTTTAATTTGTAAACTTTCCAAAGACCTTGTTTTTGATCATTTTTGTATTGTCCTTCACGCTCTATGGTGCCGGCTTCATTGAATGTTTGTGATAAACCGTCTTTTACATCGTTTTTGTAGTTGAAAGTCTTTGCTTTGGAGCCATCGTCATTGTAATAAATCCATAAACCATCTCTGTAATCAGTTTTGTAAGAACCTTCAACTTGTAAGGTGCCCAATTCATCGAAATAGGTGTATTTACCATCCTTAAATCCATTTTTATAATTAAAGACTTCTTTCAATACACCATTTTCAAAGTATATTTCTTTTTTGGTTGGATACCCGGCGTTATAGTGACTTTTATACAGTAGGATTCCATTTTGGTTATAATACTCACATATCCCGTTTTTTTTGTAATCTAAAAAGATTTCTAAACTACGTAATTTAGCATTGGGATAGTATTCTTTTTTGGTATAATCGCTGTTGTTTTTATAGTCTTTTTCCCACATGGTTACACCATCATCGGTAATGCTCGTCCATTTACCGGTAGCAATACCGGTTTTATAGAATTTTGTTTCTGTAAACATCTCACCGGTTTCCGCATTTTTGAGACGTTGTGTCCATTTACCGTCTTTTTTGTCGTTCTTGTAATTTTCTACAACGCGAACTTCTCCTTTCTTATCAAATTCTTTCCAAGTACCGTCTTTTTTACCATCAATAAAATTAGATTCTTTTTGGATGTTGCCATTTTGAAAATATTCTGTTATTTTACCATGTGGTAAACCGTCCTTATAAGCTCCTTCTAATATCAGGTTGTTAAAAGAATCGTAGATTTTGGTCTTTCCGTTAGGTTTTCCATTAATAAAACTCATTTCATTAAAGGCTCCCGAACGCTCTGATAATTTATAGTCTCCGTTCAATGGTTGGTCATCTTTATCGGTATAAATAACTTCATTACCAAAACGTGTGGTATTGATGTCTGACCATTTTTTGTACTTGACTTGAGCGAATGATACTTGTAGGGATAAAAACAGAATGCTAAAAAAGAAAAGTTTTTTCATATGTTTAATTTTTATTGTTTTTTTAGGGTTACATGAACTTTTTGATGTTGAAAAAAATCATTTTGCTATGAATTTAATGATGATTTTAAACATGTCGGTTTCATTGTCTAATGAATTTAATTGTAAAACAGCGCCAAAAATAGTCTTTTTATTCATTTAATGGCTATTAGACACCAGTATTTTTTCTCAATACATTAAGTCGTATTGAGTTAGCTGTACTTCCCGGGCAAAGGTTATTCGTATTTTAAAACCTAACGTCTGATATCCAAAGGTTAAAGGCTAACAGCTAAAGACGATCCCTCCCAAGTCTAATGTTTGATTTGGAATCCGTAGTTGTCATTCATCTCCACCATAAAAGCCCCTTTATTTTCATAATCTCTGAAAGACTTTTCGTAATCAAAGACTCTGGACGTACCTTCAGAATAATTATTTTTGAGATTCTCATAAAAATCCTGGGTTGAATAGCGGTTTAAGATATCATAAGTGATGTCATAACCGGCATAGGCATGTTTAGAAGGCTGATCATTGTACAGGTTATTGTATTTCTTGCTGAAAGCTGTCGTGCGAGGATTGTCAAGACCTGATAATTCTAAAACGGGGAAAGACCATTTTAGTTTGGTTAAATAATTGATGTTGATGTGATTAAACTCCTCAATTTCGCGGTTGGTAAACAGCGTTATTTTTGCTCTGGATGCCAATACACCGTAGGCACTGATAGCATCAGACATTACAATATCATTGTCACTGATTAATATTACCCAATTAGGAACGGTTTCACTGATGGCTTCAGTCATTTGCTCTTTGTTGACATAGATTTGATTGGCGTCTTTTTTATTGGCGCTTGGTAAGATTTTAGTAAAAGCAATGCCTTTAGCTTTGAGACCTCGTTCTATGACTGCCGCTTTTGAAGCCGCACTATAGTTGGTAATCAGGATGACTTTTTGGTTGGTGTGATGTGTCGTAAGATACTCTGTAAGTTCGTTGTTCAGTTCTTTAGGGTTGATGCCTGTTTTAATCAGGTTTTTAGAATTATTGGCTCTTTGATTTTTGGAGTAAATAGGAGATACGACAATTTTATCTTTGAAATGTTTAGCGACATGTTCGGCATTATTGAAAAAGAATGGTCCTATGATGATGTCAGACTCCCGGATAAAAGGATCATTGGTCAGTTGGTTGATGGTACTGATACTATTCTTGGTATCATACACATGGTAATTAACCACTAAACCTTTGGAGCGTAAATCCTGAATGGCAGTGATAGATCCCATATAAAAATCAGTGATGATTTTACGTAATTGGCTCTTTTTATCGGTCACATTCAGATCTATGTTTTGTTCACCATACATGGGCATCATAAAGCTGACATTGACCTGACCATAAACAGCTCCGGGATATTCAAACTTTTGTTTTCCGGAGAGCATATCCAATGGTTTGATGAATATGTCAACACCCTCCGGAAGAGGCCCGTTTTTCAATGCAGGATTGAGGGCTAAAAGTTGTTCCTCTGTAATCTGATAGTCATGGGTGATCTTAAAAATCGTTTCCCCTTTTTTGACGGTGTGGGTTACAAAGTTATATTTTTTTTTTGCCGGGAATTTTTAGTAACATTCCTGGTCTCAATTTCTTAAAGTTTTCCGGGTTTCTGGCCTTAATGGCCTCCACCGTAGTGCCGTAGATAACGGCTATTCTGAACAGATCATCTCCTTTTTTGTATTGGTGGTACACAAAAGGTTCTTCAGTGTCAGATGATGATGCGGGAGCGTTTGCAATGTCCTTGTTTACAGCGCTATAAGGCAACCAAATAGAACTCCCTCGTTTAAGTTTTTCGTTTTTTAACTGAGGATTTAAACTTTCGATATTTTCAATACTGATATCAAAGCGTTTGGATAAATTGTATTTGGTGTCTCCTTTTTTGACCTCATACATGACGAGACCGTCATTTCCGGATTCAGACTGGGCGGTAAAATCACCAACACTTGGAATAGTAAGTACCTGTCCTATAGATAAGTCATTATTCTGGAGTTTGTTGATCTCTCGTAGTGATTGTAAAGTTACATTATAGGTTTTGGCGATACTAAATAGGGTTTCACCTTCGACTACTGTATGTTTTTGACGTGACGCAACAGCTGTGTCAAGTTTATGACTACCTTTTTTACCCGTTGTGATTCTGGGGACTACAAGTGTCACATTGGGTTTAACTCTGTTTCTTTTGACATCGGGGTTGAGATTTTTAATGATTCTCACACGTGTGTTATACTTTTTTGCAATTTTTCTTAAAGTTTCACCTTCCTTGACAATATGAGTTGTATATTTTTTTTCATCTTGTGCATAAGTGCTAATAGTTATAAACAGAAGCATTACCAATGTTAAACCTATACGTCTCAATACTGTTAATCTATTAATGTGTGATTTCGCCATGTTTTGTTTGTTTGTTTTTAATCTGTTTTTAGTGTTTGTATTATTTTGATGTTCTTATAACGTAATAGTCAGTAAAAAATTATTCCCATTCTATAGTTGCCGGTGGTTTAGAGCTTATATCGTAAACTACACGGTTAATTCCTTTAACCTGATTGATGATAGCATTGGATACTTCCTGTAAAAAAGGATAGGGAAGATCTGCCCAATCTGCTGTCATACCATCTGTAGAGGTTACCGCACGTAAAGCTACCGCTTGTTCATAAGTACGCTCATCGCCCATCACACCTACAGAATTGACCGGTAATAACATCGCACCGGCTTGCCAGACACTTTCGTATAGTTCCCACTGACGTAGAGCAGTGATGAAAATATGGTCGGCTTGTTGCAGCATGCTGACTTTTTCTGCGGTGATTTCACCTAAAACTCTTATACCCAATCCGGGTCCGGGGAAAGGGTGTTTATGGATTAAGTTGTACCTGATGCCCAGCGATTCCCCCAGCTTTCTTACTTCGTCTTTAAATAACATCCGTAAAGGCTCTACAATTTTTAATTTCATTTTATCCGGTAACCCACCTACATTATGGTGTGATTTTATGGTTTGAGCGGGACCATCGACACCGGCAGATTCAATGACATCAGAATATATGGTGCCTTGAGCCAGCCATTTCACGTCTTTGATTTTATGTGCTTCCTCATCAAATACATCTATAAACATACGTCCTATAGCTTTGCGTTTAGCTTCGGGTTCACTCAAGCCTTTAAGGGCATCCAAAAAACGTGCCGAAGCATCAACGCCGTGTACTTGTAGGCCCATACCTTCATATTGTTTGAGTACATCCTCAAATTCGTTGAGACGCAATAAGCCATTATTGACAAAGATGCAATGCAGGTTATTCCCAATGGCTTTTTGTAAGAGTACTGCGGCAACAGTAGAATCCGAGCCTCCGGAGAGCCCTAAGACGACTTTGTCCTGACCCAGAGTTTCTTTAAGGTCGTGGATAATTTCTTCGGTTTGGGCACCGGCAGTCCAGTCTTTTTTGATGTTGGCAACTTCAACCAGAAAATTGTCTAACAATTGCTGACCCTGTGTACTGTGGTAAACTTCAGGGTGGAATTGGATGCCATAGGTAGGTTCCCCCTTAATTTTAAAAGCCGCATTTTTGACACTTTCGGTACTGGCAATATTGATAAAGTTCTCAGGTAATGACATAATGGTATCACCGTGACTCATCCATATTTGTGAATTGTTATTGATGTTTTTAAAGAGTTTTTGATCGGAAATGTTTTTGAGCAATGCACGTCCGTATTCACGTGTTTCTGAGGCTTCAATTTTTCCGCCATCGTCATGTGCCAATAGTTGTGCTCCATAACAGATGCCCAGTAAAGGCACTTTGTTCCTGATTTGATCCAATTCTATTTTTGGCGCGTGCTCACTATAGACTGAATGAGGACTGCCGGATAAAATAACCGCATCATAATCATTGATGTTTTCCGGGAATTTAGAATATGGTTTGATTTCTGAATAGACATTGAGTTCTCTTATTTTTCTTGCAATAAGTTGGGTGTATTGAGAACCAAAATCGACGATTAAAACACGTGTATGCATGGTTATTTTTTATATAGAGTGGCTTTGTCTTTAAAAGAAGTAAGGTCGTAAGAAGGGTTGCCGTAAATCGTTATTTTAGCATTGTTCTGGGCACTGATGATTAATTGTTCGGAGACGTTGATCTCAGTTTCAGAACGTTCTGATACACCGACTGTAGCAGTTTTTACACTCAAACCTTTGCTGCCAAAATGGGATTTACCGGTAGCGTTGAGTTCTAAGTTAGTAGCTTCACCTGATAATTCTAAATTGGTGTTGTCTTTTATAGTAGCTCTTAACTCTTTTGATTTAAGTCCCAGGTTGATGGATGATGACCCTTCAGTATAAACTTTTGTTGACTCGTTGTTTGAGATAATCATTTCAGTCTCAGTTTTGTCATAAAGTTTTAAGTCGATATAAGCGGCACCCACACTGAGTTCCAACTGTGCCTTGCCCTGAGCTAATAGATAAAACTCGTCAAAGGTCAATGGAGAGGTTGCAGTGACATTAGATTTGTTGTTGGTTTCTAAAATAAAAACGGGTGTATTGACGCTCACATGGACTTTTAAGGCTTTGGCTCTTGTGATGTCATTAATCAAATTGATCTCAAGAACGGAATCTTTGACTACAGTACTAATAGAAGGCATAAGGTTGTCATCGGCTTCTACTTCCAGAGCTAATTGGTTGCCTTGCGATAAGACTACGTCTATATCGCTGCCTATATTTATTCTGTTAAAAGGTGCAACTTCTCTGGCTTCTACGGTGACATTTTTACTGCCTTTGATTTTTTCTTGCGCATATGTCGTAACATTGACAAGTATTAAAAGTGTCAGGACTAATAATTGTTTCATTATATGTTTTTTTATTGGTTTTGGCTTATGCCATATTGTGATATACTTGCTGAACGTCTTCTACATCTTCTATACGTTCTAATAGTTTTTCTACTTCCTCGCGCTCTTCACCGGCAAGTTCAACACTCGTTTGCGGAATACGATCAAACCCGGAGGATAGTATTTCTAAATCATTTTCTTCCAGATATTTTTGGATATTACCATATTGTTCAAAGGGGGCATAAATCATAATACCGTCTTCATCATGAAATACTTCTTCCACCTCAAAGTCTATAAGCTCCAGTTCCAGCTCTTCCATGTTGATGTCTTTGTTTTCAGCATTCACACGGAAATTACACGTGTGGTCAAACATAAACACCACAGACCCTGAAGTCCCTAAGTTCCCGTTTTCTTTGTTAAACGCAGCTCTTACATCCGCAACAGTACGGTTGTTGTTGTCAGTCGCTGTTTCAACAAGTATAGCAATACCATGGGGGCCATAACCTTCAAATAAGACTTCTTTATAATCAGCGGTGTCTTTGCTGGAAGCATTTTTGATGGCGCGTTCAACATTGGCTTTAGGCATATTAGCTGCTTTAGCATTCTGAATCACGGCTCTTAACCTGGCGTTGGTGTCCGGATTAGGTCCACCTGCTTTAACAGCTATAGAAATATCTTTTCCTATTCTGGTAAAAGTCTTGGCCATACCGGCCCAGCGTTTCATCTTTCTTGCTTTTCTAAACTCAAATGCTCTTCCCATTGTCTTTTGTTTATTAAATTGTTATTAGTTATACAATATTTGTGCCTTGTTTTTTATGCTGTACAAATCATTCCTGTTTTTTTCAATGCCTGATGTCTTTACCCCATAAGAGTTTTTCCCGTAGGGTATTTAAGAAATGATGATTGTCCAGTTCTATCATTTTGATACAAGTATCAGATTTTTTTAGGTTGATGATGGTAGTATTACCGGGTAAACTTTCTACCCGTGAATCAATTGACATCAGATATTCGTCTTCACGGCTACTCACTTCAAGCGTGATTTCAGAATCGCCCTGGATGACTAACGGTCTGATGCTCAGGTTATGTGGCGCGATTGGCGTAATCACCATAGCTTCTACGTTTGGTGTAATGATAGGCCCGTCACAACTCAAAGAATAACCGGTAGAACCTGTGGGAGTTGATACAATCAATCCGTCTGCCCAATAGGTGTTCAGGTATTTCCCGTTGAGGTAAGTTTTAATCGAAATCATTGAGGTCAGATTCTTTCTGCCTACAGTGACTTCATTGAGGGCGTGACCAAAATCTTTTTGCGTCCCGTTTTTATAATCGACCTTAACATGAATCAAAGCCCTTTTGTTGATGTTGTATTGTTTATTGTTCAGCATCTCAAGAGCTTCTGCCATTTCCTCTTTATGTACATTGGCAAGGAAGCCCATACGTCCTGTGTTAATGCCAATGACGGGTATGTCTGTGCCTTGTATGATTCCGGAAGCCCGTAGCATGGTACCATCACCACCTACGCTGAACATGATGTCAGTATTATTGTCCAAAGGTTTTGAGGAACTGTAAGTCTTGACCTCAGGGGGTAATTTGGAGTCGAGAATTTTATAAACTGAATTAACCAACAGTATTTCGTGATTTCCGTCTATCAATAAATCTATAAGTTGGACGATATAATCCAAGCTGCTGGTGCGGTAAGGCTGTCCGTAAATAGCTACTTTCATATTCTAAATCTCTAAGTATTTTTGTAAATAATCAGAGCGTTCCTTGAGTTGTTCGATTAAGAGATCTCCTGCCTTTTTGCTCAGTAATTCGTATTCATAGCGTCTCAAACTTTGAATAACTTCATTGATGTTTTCAGTGTCGATTCTTAATGTTATTTCAGTTTTACCATCAGATCTGGCATCAGAAATATACAAACCTAAGATTTTGATATTGTTGGATTCAATGATTTGAGCAATCTCACTCATAGAAAATGACCCAGTTTGTTTAGCGATAATCAGGGTTGTTCCGCTAGAAGTGAGAAAAGGGGTTTTATAAAATAAGCGGATGATTTCGTCCAGTTCAAAATACCCGATATACTCATGATTATCATTGATTACAGGAATAATATCAGTGTCTTCTTGTGCAAACAAACTCAATAAGTCTAATACATTGGTGTCGAAGTCTGTATGATAGCTTTGAAGTAAGTGTGATAATTCTCCTACGGGCGTTTCATTATCTAATAAATTGATAATGTCCACTTGCCCAATCATGCCTTTAAAAGTATTGCCCTCAACTACGGGAAAATGCGTAAACGGTAAAACTTTAAACAAGTCTTTGACCTGTTTGACACTGGCTTCTGCCGCAATAGGGCTGAAATCGTTATTGATGTAAGAAATAAAATCCATAAAATACAAAAGTACTATATTTTACAAGAAAACACTAATGTTGCGTCAAGTAAAATTTACCATTCTGAAATTTTGATTGTTGTTTGATATT
>PDQD01000016.1 GCA_002747695.1 Flavobacteriia bacterium | reverse complement strand
TTAACCAAATCTCACAAACCTGAAAAAAGAGTTGAAAATATTGACAAATTTGTCAATGAAATCTTATCTGAATATCCCCCGGAAAAACGCTAAGTTTTATTATGCGTTTGGGTAGATCTGACTGGCGTGAACAGATGGCAGTAACCAGCCTGTTTCAGAGTTGAAATTTGAAATTATTGATACCTCCTAAAACTACAATTTCTTTGACTAATATAACCGGCTAAAAGGTAACTGACTTCTCCAATGCGGGGAACAGGAATATCTATCATAACCATTACAAATGGTAACATAACAGAAACTCAGGAATTGATGAAAAAGTAATTCTTTATTTATTAAAAATGTAGCTCATATGGGCTACATTTTTTGTTATGGTATAAGCTGTTGGCCTCCCAAAAAATTAGTTTAGACATACAATCAAGTACCAACCAAAATGTAAGCCATAAGAAAAAAGAGTTGATGAAGTAGGCATTCAAAATTTTGCTTGTATCCCGTTTAGGACAGCTAACCCATTTATATAAGCTGTTCATTATTAAAGGTGAGCGTCCATATGGGGCGGTGTCCACATACGTTAGATGGCATAGGCCACATGCCATACTCAGTATATTGTTCGTAGGCGTCAGGGAAATAATATTACACGTTTTTCAGATTATTCTCTTATGATAACCTTATTACTGGTGATTTTTTTGTCATACAAAACATATTTTGCGGTACCAAGCGAATCCAATAATTTTTCACTAAAATAATTTTTCAATAGTCTCCGGTCTTTTTGATTATACTCTAACATTATATAATGTGTAAAATCTTTGATTGAATCATATTCTTCAATATATGATTTATCACATCCATCAAATTCTATTTTTAAATACACAGGGACATTCACTATTGTATCGGAATGAGCTTTGAGTAAAAGAATATTATTCATCCGATTTTTATCATAACAATGATCTCTTAATCTTTTTGCTTTATCAAAATCTATATCGCCACAACTACTACAAGATTCAAATATCCAATTATGTAATGTATCGCCATTTATACTTTCGACTCCTGTTTTTAAATACATAAATTTTCTTTCCTCAGCTGATGAATAAAATTCTTTACATATAAAATCTTTATCACTCATATCCATAGGTAAAAAATAATTGGTATTTGAATGATTGGTAACTAACATTTTCATGCTTTTAGCCTCTTTTTTAAACTCTTTGTCTATGATTTTAAATTCAATGGTTTTAACAGAACTACAAGACATCATCAAAGCAATAAATAGCATTGGTAAAAAGAATAGTTGTTTCATTTCTCAATATTTATTGTTTTAAAAGTCAAAAGAATACTCTAATGATTATTTTCAGTTGATTTGCAACGCATTAGTTACCGGGTATGTATTGCTTTCTGTTGAAATAATGATTAGATCATTGCATTTACTGCAACTGAAAACCATCTCAACAAATATCATACCTTTTTTAAGGGGTTTTATCTACGCCAACCTATATTCTCTATGGCTTAACCGGCATTATTCACCACACTTTTTAAGCGTAATGTATAATAAGATTGTATTCAAATATATGCAGATAAAATAGTCCTAAACTGATGGCTCATTTTTGAGGTATTATTTGCCATTAGCTTAGCACAAATTTAAGACATGAATAATGCGGGTTAGCCTCTTTTAGTCGCAAAAAACTGATGAATCAAAGCGGCGCACTCATCCTTTAAAACACCTTCCACCACTTTTGTTTTGGGATGTAAAGTGGTTTGGTAGTGTTGGTAACCGCGTTGGGGATCATACGCCCCAAAGACTATTTGATCTATCTGTGTCCAATACGACGCCCCGGCACACATTTGGCAGGGTTCAAGTGTGACATAAAGCGTACAATCTTTTAAGTATTTGCCCCCGAGAAAATCACTGGCAGCGGTAAAAGCCTGCATTTCTGCGTGAGCCGTCACATCATTGAGGGTCTCGGTAAGGTTATGGGCACGGGCTATGATACGGTCTTGGATGACAATCACAGCCCCAATAGGCACTTCGTCTTTATCATACGCCTTACGGGCTTCTTCCAGAGCCTGACGCATATAGTATTCATGCGATTTTTGGGTATTGATAATCGGTGGGGTCATTTATTCAAAAATTATATGCTCATAAGCGCCTAAATCAGCGGGATTACCTCTGGTCACGCCCAAAATATCTATGGGATATTCTGCCGTAGCCGAGTTTAAGGCTTTACCCAATCCGGCGGTGTTTTCGCCTACCATCATTTGATTGATAGAGGTGTCTTTAAAGTCGGGGTCAGCATTAATAATATTGGACGTGTAATGGGTCGTATCTTCAAAATCCAATTCTGCCACATCATCATAGTCGCCGGAATTATCAGAAAAACGGATGAGATTATGACTGAATTGGTAGTTAAACACACCTCCGTCAATTCTATCTAATATCAATTCGATATTTTCATTACCATAGATGATGTTATTGGTAAATGTAGCCTGTTGGAGGTCAAAAACAGTATAGTTATTATCGGAATCTTTATAAAAGTTATTGAGCAGTACCACCGGCAGTTGTCTCACACCACCGTTCCAGTAATTGGCAAATGTACAATGCGTAAATTCATAAACACCGCCTTGTACACCGGCAAATCCTGAAAAACCAAAATTGTTAAACACCAGATTATAGCCTTTGATATGGGTCGATCTGGCCAAAATACCAAATTGGGCGTGGTTGTAAAACTGCGTATTATCAACATTTAAAACCGGAATAGCAGCGTCTGTATAACCATCTATTAAAAGTCCAATAGCGCCGTTTTTTATCGTTGCATAGCTAATCTGATGGTTCAGACTGCCTTCACGTAACCATATCACGCCCCATTGTCCGGGAATATTTTCAAATGATGGCTCCAGACGGTCTCCCTGGATGACAACTTCGGTTTCGGGTTCTCCTTCAACATTGAGTTCACCCAGTATTTTTAAACTCGAATTGGGATTGACAATCAATCCCGAATTGGCATGAAAATGCACTTTGGTTCCGGGTTGCATGGTCAGGGTTTTGGGGTTGTTTTGGGCATCACCTACCGCCATATAACCGTAAATCACATAAGGTTTATCAGCCGTAAAAGTCAGTTCGTCATCTTGCAAATACCGCCCCTGGATTTCTGTTTGTTCGCCGTCTATCACAAGGGTTTCTATCACACCGGCATTTTGTGCCGGATACAGAAAATGAGCATCTTGTACCAAAGTGACGAGCTTAACCACCTGCTCATTGACACCGGAATCAAACTGTAAGTCATCTACATACAGCGGATCCTGGATATCGTCATAATCAATCGTTGTTTCTATAAAAATAAACAAGCTGTCCTTGGCGAGAATATCCACATTACTAAACGATTTGCCGGGCTGACCATCGACATTGAGACGGTAACCGGAATTGTCCCCATGCCCCAGGGTAATACTGGGAATAGTCACCGCTTGATCAGCTGTATTATACACTTTAAGCGTATAGGTACTCGAACCTATATTGGTAAAAACCGTATCGAGATAGACCGTGTCTTTAGAAAATGCCAATCTTCCTTGTGACGGCTCTGTAGTAAAGTCCTTACGACAGGAAAAGGTCAGTAAAAGACTGATAATCGCTAAGCTATAAACGGCTTGTTTCATGTGTTTATTTTTTATAATACTTTGATATTAATTAAGTTATAAAACTTTTTTCCCCAAGGTGTTAAATCTTTTCATTCTCATCGACCTCAGGTTTATCATCTGAGGTTTTAATTTCTAACATCTATTTAAACGCTTTAAACGGCGTTTTGTTTTAATGCTTGATCTGTTCAATTAATGTTTCCATCCGCAAACCACCGTAATTCCCCGAACTCATCAATAATAAAACGCTTTGGTCAAACGACTGCTTAAACAAATGCTCCTGGAATACCGCAGGGTCGGTAAAGATCTGTAAATCCTCCCGATTAAAAGCTTCTTTGATTTGTTGCGTACTCAGCGGTTCCAGACCTTTGATTTTAACGGCATCCGGTGAATAAAACACCATGGCAATATCGGCTTTTTCCAAAGTATTGCGGTAATGTTCTAAAAATTCAGGCGTCAAACTACTGTAAGTGTGCAACTCCAAACACGCAATCAGGGTTTTGTCTGCATATTGGTTGTTGACAGCATTTACCGTTGCCAATACTTTAGACGGTGCGTGGGCAAAATCTTTATACACAACGCTTTCCTCAGATTGATAGACCAACTCCAGGCGTTTACCCGCTCCTTTGAAACTACTGATGGCCTCGTAAAATTCGTGTTCCTGAACACCCATGAGCTGGCAAACCCATCGGGCACCCGCCATATTCTGCAAATTGTGTTCGCCAAAAACCTGTAGAGCAATATTTCCTTCATCAGTGTGTAACATTGTTTGACCATTGTTGAGACTGTGAGGCAAACCGGCATACGGATAGCGTTTTATGGTGTTGTTGCTCTGTTCTGCCAGACGCTTGACATTATCATCAGTTTCATTATACACGAGCATACCACCGGGTTCTATCTGATCAATAAACAGTTTAAACTGTTCCAAATAACTGTCAAACGTAGGAAAGACATTGATATGATCCCAGGCAATACCACTGATTAAAGCAATATTGGGATGGTAGAGGTGAAACTTGGGACGTCTGTCCAATGCTGAACTCAGGTATTCATCCCCTTCTAACACAATAAACTCGTTATCAGCGGTTAAATGCACCATACGGTCAAATCCGTCTAATTGGGCACCTACCATATAATCCACAGGTATGTCCCAGTAATTCATCACATGCAAAATCATGGTTGTAATCGTAGTCTTACCGTGCGAACCTCCTATAACTACCCGGGTTTTATCCTTGGACTGTTCATATAAAAACTCGGGATAAGAATATATTTTTAAGCCTAAAGCTTGGGCTTTTTGTAACTCAGGATTATCACTTTTGGCGTGCATCCCCAAGACAATAGCATCCAAATCTTTATGGATTTTATCGGGAAACCAACCAAAGGTTTCAGGTAACAGACCGGCTTGTGCCAATCTGGACTTTGAAGGCTCATGTATGGTATCATCACTACCTGTAATGGTGTAACCCTTGTCGTGTAAAGCGAGAGCCAGATTGTGCATGGCAGCACCACCAATGGCTATAAAATGAATATTCATCAATAAGATTTTGAAGTCACAAATGTATGAAATTAAACCTGTATGCGGTTAGGTCTTAAATCTTGGTAAACAGATGTTCCCATAGTCTTATACTTTTTATTTCAAACAGCCGTGATAAGAGGTCAGACATTACTGGACTGAACAAATACATCAGGTTTTTGGTCAAAAACAAAAATTTTAACCCCTTCTTTGATAAAAATCATGTACTTTTGGAAGATTCTAACTTTGAAATTTAAATCGTGGGCAGTACACTTAATAAAGTCACACTTATAGGTCATCTGGGGGATGAGGTCAAGATGCATTATTTTGACAGTAGTCATGCTATCGGTCGTTTTCCTCTGGCAACCCATGAGGAATATAAAAGTCGTGATGGTAATAAAGTTAAGACAACTGAATGGCATAATATTGTTGTGCACAACAAACTGGCTGAACTCTGTGAAAAATCCATCACCAAGGGAGATAAAATCTATTGCGAGGGTAAAATAAAAACACGTCAATGGACAAGAGACAACGGCGAAACCCGTTATATTACAGAAATTCATGTCAACGATTTGATTTTTTTAAGCCATAAAAAAGCCGATCAAAGAAATCTTCAATCTTCTGAACATCAGAAAGTAGTCAAACGTCCGGAACAACCGGATGTCAATACAGACAATCCGGAAGACGATTTACCGTTTTAATGATTACAGTGACCCGTAAATTATACCATATTATTCTAAAGGCAGCCTCAATAATTGTGGTCAGTATCACGATGATATCATGTCAGGATGATGTATTCCCCAAACCCAAAGCCTATCTCAATCTGGAATATCCCCCGGCAGATTATCAGCGGTTTATCAACAATTGTCCGTATAGTTTTTATCTTTCCAAAGCGGCTTCCATACATTTTATTAAGGGTTGTCATGCAGAAGTCGATTATCCCAAACTCAAAGCCAAAATTCATATCACTTACAGACCGATTCAGAATAACCTCAAGGATATACTCCGGGAAGCTGATAAACTCACGACAAAACATACTGTAAAAGCTAGTGCTATTGTTCCAAGACTGTACGAGAATAAATCTACCAATGTGTATGGGGTACTCAATGAAGTTCAGGGAGAAAGTGCTTCTAATGTTCAGTTTTATGCCACAGACAGTGTGAATCATGTATTGACCGCTGCCCTGTATTTTGATGTCAAACCCAACTATGATTCACTGTATCCCGTGGTAGAATATCTCAAAAAAGATATGATGACAATGCTGGAAACCATAGAATGGAAAAATCAATAAATCTTCTCAAGACCTTTTAAAGCAGTTAAAATAAAACATCCTGATAAAAATAATCAGGAAGGGGTTAAATCATATACTATTGTTTGATCTCTCCTCTCAACGGCGTTTCAAACAGTTCTTTGATTTGACGCAAATCATCAGTGATGGTCAAAAGATACATGAGTTTAGTCACTGCTGCTTCTGTGGTAATGTCTTTACCGTTTACCAATCCCATGTTGCGTAATTCCAGACTACTTTGATATTTGCCCAAAACCACACCTCCGGCAAAACATTGGGTAATATCTATGACAGGAATACCGGCTTTGAGAGTTTTATGCAAGGCTTCCAAAAACCAAGAATAAGTAGGCGCGTTTCCGGAACCGTAGGTTTCTAAAATGACTCCTTTAAGGTTTGGCGTTGCCAACTGATGGTTTAAAACTTCCGGTGTCAATCCCGGATGGAGTTTTAACAACAGTATGGGATGCTCCTCCAATGGTCTGAAAACGGGAGGAGACTGTGTGGAATGCTCGAAGAACGCATGTGGATTAAACATTAAATCTACACCACTCTCAGCAAGAATAGGATGATTGGGCGATTCAAATGCTCTGAACTGAGCCGCACTTATTTTGGTCGTACGGTTACCCCTGTAAAGTTTATACTCAAAATACACACAAACTTCTTTAATAACCGATTGGTTATCGTCGGTTCTGGAGGCTGCAATTTCCAAAGCAGTAATCATATTTTCCTTAGCATCGGTACGTAAATCCCCTATAGGCAATTGTGACCCGGTAAAGATAATGGGCTTATCGAGGTTTTCTATCATAAAACTCATGGCAGACGCCGAATAAGCCATCGTATCAGAACCATGCAAAATAACAAATCCATCTACCCGATCATAATTAGCCTCAATCATATTGAGTATTTTTTGCCAGACACGAGGAGTCATATCACTGGAATCTATGGGTTCTTCAAAAGAAATATGTTCTATACTACAATGCAGGTGTCTGAGCTCAGGAATACTTTTGTAAAGATGTTCAAAATCAAATGGTTGTAAAACATTAGATTCATGGCTTTTGACCATTCCTATGGTGCCACCTGTATAAATAATGAGAATATGTGGTTTTTTTGACATTTTGTCAGATTTATTGAGATTTAATAGTCATCAGACAGCTAAAAATTATCAAATGACCCGGTAAATTTTCTTTATAAAATTTGGAATAATTTATGCTGTAAAAGTACAAAATAAGACTCGTATCTCGATTGATAAAAAAAAGTTATATTTAACCCAACTTAAAATCTAATATTATGTTTTACGGAATGATTGCCATATCGGTACTTATTGGAATAGTAGGTAAGATCGTTCAAGGCCGACTACAATCTAAGTTTAAAAAATACTCCAAAATTCGTTTACAAAATGGCATGTCAGGCAAAGAAATTGCTGAAAAAATGCTTCATGATAATGGTATTCAAGATGTCAAAGTCATCTCTGTTCGGGGACGTTTGACCGATCATTATAATCCCAGTGATAAAACCGTTAACCTGAGTGAAGTCGTTTACAATGAGCGTAATGCGGCAGCGGCAGCTGTTGCGGCACATGAAGTAGGTCATGCCGTACAACATGCGACATCATACTCATGGTTACAATTCAGATCTAAAATGGTACCGGCAGTCAATATAAGTAGCCGTCTGTCACAATTTCTGATCATGGGTGGATTATTATTATTTTCTGTTTTTCCCCAATTGTTTTTGATAGGAATTATCTTCTTTTCCGTATCAGTAATATTTACGTTTGTCACCTTACCGGTAGAATACGATGCCAGTAACCGTGCACTGGCTTGGTTGGAGAATAAAAATATGGTTGCGCATAACGAATTGGCAGGTGCTAAAGATGCATTGAAATGGGCAGCCCGTACTTATGTTGTAGCAGCGGTTGGTGCTTTAGCGTCATTATTGTACTATGTAACTATTTATCTGAACAGACGTTAATTATTATTATAATAATTTATTTATAATCAATAATTTATAAAAATTAACAAACAGGATAAAAGTCTTGTTTTTTAACGTAATCCGGTACCAGTAAAATCTTTAGAGTTTTTTTATGATGGGCTTATGGACAATAATTTGTTATCTATCCGCTCAAAATCGTATCTTGCACAACTATTTATTGACCTATGAGTAACAAAATAGAAACGTATCAAAAAAAACGCCTGCAGACTTCCTATATCTCAGTGATTATCAGTATTACTTTAGTGCTTTTTGTTCTGGGACTATTTGGTTTTGTGGTATTGCAGACACGTGCTTTGAGCACCCATTTCAAAGAACAAATCAGCTTGAATATCTTTCTCAAGAATGATGCAGACGCCAAAAAAGTTAAGCGTTTAAAAAACGATATTGAAAAAGCATCTTATGTCAAGTCTTTAAGTATGATGTCCAAAGAGGAAGCCGCCAAGATGATGGCAGATGATATGGGACAGGATTTTGTCAGTATTTTGGGCACTAATCCACTAAGAGACCGTTTGGATGTTAAACTTAAATCAGACTTTGTTACTGTTAAAAAATTGGACAGTATTCAGCAGATTTATGCTAAAAACCCTCTGGTTTATGATGTTCAATACGACAAAAACCTTATACAAAAACTCAACGACAACCTGAGTAAAATGAGTTATTGGGTTTTATTTCTGACCGTCTTACTTGTTTTGATTACAATTATGCTCATCAATTCTACCATTCGTTTGTCCATTTATTCCAAGCGTTTTACAATCAAGACAATGCAAATGGTTGGAGCGACCAAAGGCTTTATCCGAAGACCCTTTATCTGGATGGGTATCAAACTGGGAGTCATCAGTGCCATATTTGCTGTTCTGGCTTTACTGGGTGTAGGTTTCTATCTGCAAGAAAAAATTCCGGGCTTTACCATCAAAGAAAATTATATGTCTTATGCGTATGTTTTTGCCGGATTATTGATTTTGGGTATTTTAATCTCATGGATTAGTACATATTTTGCTACCAAACGTTTTCTTAACCTGCGGACAGATGAATTGTATTATTGATTCTTACAAAATCAATTAATACTGCGGTATGATTAAACACTTGTATATTTTAAATTAAATAGATAAACATAAATGTCACAAAAAAAACAAGACAACAATCCTTCAAAACAAAATCAAAATTTTTTGTTTTCACGTACCCAATACTACATCATGATAGCCGGATTATTGGTGATTGCTTTAGGGTTTATCCTTATGGCCGGTGGTGGAAGTGACGACCCGGAAGTCTTTAACGAAGCTATTTATAATACGAGACGAATCCGTGTGGCACCAACACTGGTAATTTTGGGTTTTGCCATAGAAGTATTTGCTATTTTATACCGAAGAAAAAAATAAGCCATGTCCACAATACAAGCGATTATCCTTGCCATTATTGAAGGTATTACAGAATATCTACCCATTTCATCAACAGGACATATGATTATTGCCTCATCTTTTATGAAGATTGCAGGTGATGATTTTACCAAATTGTTTACCATAGTCATACAATTGGGCGCTATTATGTCTGTTTTAGTACTCTATTGGAAACGTTTTTTTCAGAGTTTTGATTTTTATTTCAAATTACTCATTGCTTTTATACCGGCAGTGATTTTGGGTTTATTACTCAATGATGTGATTGATACATTACTGGAAAGCCCTATCACTGTAGCTATTACTTTAATTTTGGGTGGTTTTATTCTGTTAAAAGTAGATGATTGGTTTAAAAAGAATGAAGAAGTAAATCCTGAAAATCCTACGGCTCATACGCATATCAGTTATGGCACAGCTTTTAAAATAGGTTTGTTTCAGTGTTTGGCGATGATTCCGGGAACATCCCGTAGTGGGGCAAGTATAGTAGGAGGGATGACACAGGGAATCAGCCGTAAAGTTGCGGCAGAGTTTTCCTTTTTTCTGGCCGTTCCTACCATGCTCGGTGCTACGGTTAAAAAAACCTATGATTACTATCAGGCCGGTTTTGAACTGAGCAGTCAGCAAATCAACATTTTGATCATAGGTAATGTCATAGCCTTTATAGTTGCCATGATTGCCATCAAATCTTTTATTGATTATCTAAGCAAAAAAGGCTTTAAGATTTTTGGCTATTACCGAATTGGTCTGGGCATTGCCATTCTTATCATTCACTTTTTTTTCTATAAACTGACTATTGCATAGCCGGTGCAGAATAAAAAAATATGACTTAATTGGGCGTTTATGACATCTTTGATTTAAGAAAAGACTTAGATTTTATACCCACAAAACGATCTACTTCTTCACCATTTTTAAAGAGAATCAATGTAGGAATATTTCTTACCCCATATTTTTGAGCCATTACTTTGTATTGTTCAATATTGATTTTTCCAACATATTTATCATCCGGTAATTCGGCGGCAAGATCATTGAGAACAGGCGCCATCATTTTACAAGGCATACACCATGCTGCCCAAAAATCTATGAGGATAGTTTTATTTTTAATTGTTTTTTGAAAATCTGCATCAGTTAATACCACAATTTTTTCATGATCATCTACACTTGGTGCATTTTTAAAACGCCATACAGCGTAAATTATATATATAATTCCCAAACCAAGAATTGCTAATAATATCCAGTACAACATAGTTAAAACAGTTTATTAATAATGGACAAAGGTACAATAAAACTGAGTGACGTATTTAATAGAAGTTTGTAACAAATATACCTTATCAGATGCTTTTTGGTGGAATAATTAAAGCCGGGTACAAGATTTAAGCGTTATTTTTCCAAAAAAAAATAAATATTTAATCGTAAATAAAAAAAATAATCTAACTTTGCACTCCAATTTTCATTGGACACATGCGGGTGTGGTGGAATTGGTAGACACGCTAGACTTAGGATCTAGTGCTTTACGGCGTGGGGGTTCGAGTCCCTTCACCCGCACAAGATTAAATCGCTACTCATATAAATGATTAGCGTTTTTTTTTGCACTTATTTTTAAAATTCCAAGGCTGTTTTTAATCTATATTATTCTTCAATTAGTTGTAGTTACATTTAACTCAACAATCTATTAGTACTTAGCCGCCGGTAATCTTGTCTCAAAACCACAAAGTATTCTATGCGCTCCATGGCGTTTTTATGTTTTTTGCATGAAGCACCACAAGAAACTTTTTTTTACTACCACAGAGAACGCAGAGGTCGCAGAGCTTTAAAAGGTCTTCAGACCTTTTTCGCAAGACTGACGTAATATACCTAATGTTAATAGCATTGAGAAGAATTCTGTTGTAGAAGGATGGCCTACCTAAAAAAATATTGAAAATCAAGGAAGCGGCGTAGGGATACGATGAAAAGCTATGTGAGACCGACCGGTAGGGCGGTTGAGTTCTTTTCATCGGTGGCTGGTGGTTCCGTAGTATTTTCTTATGTTTTTTTAGTAAGCTTAGTGTTAAATCAAGTGTAACCTTATACACCAAACCTTGTTCATTTTCGTTTTTTGTCATTCTAAAAAGACGCACGTAGCTACTGCTATGCTTACTTTTTATAATTTCCAAAAATTCAAA
>PDQD01000056.1 GCA_002747695.1 Flavobacteriia bacterium | reverse complement strand
TACAGCAAAATCTGTATCTGAGTATTTGTGCACAAAGTGAACTTCAAGCGGGAAATGTTTACCGTCTATGGTGTGTTCACTCACAGCGTGGTAGTGGAATTGTAATAATTTATAAGTCTTGTTGTCAAGAGTAACAGTATTATTTCCATTTATATTGAATTGAATAGTATGAGAATTATTGACGATATCAACCCCTGATGTCCCATAATCAAACACAGGTGCTTTTAAATTATTGTCAGTGTTCAAATCAGCTGTTTTAATATCAATAGGTGATTGTACTTTTCCACCACAATCTGCAAAACCATTACAAAGGTCTTTCCAATGCTCCGGACCATTGTCATCTTTTTTATTCGACCATGTTACATCTGCACAGCTAACTTCCTTTTTGATCTCTTCGACCTTTTCTTTTTTGACCTCAGATTTACAGGAAGACAAACTGATAATTAATAAGCTCAATAAGAGTACTTTAAATAGCTTCATAAAAATTAAATTTAGAGTTAAGTTAAAATAAATTTATAATAAAATTGACTAAACAGCCACGTCATACGTACGTAAAGCGTCGTTTAGTGATGTTTTTTTGTTGGTACTTTCTTTACGCTTGCCTATGATAATAGCACAAGGTACCTGATAGTCACCGGCAGGAAATTTTTTAGTATAAGATCCGGGAATAACCACAGAACGGGCAGGTACAAAACCTGTATATGTTTTGGGTTCTTCACCGGTAACATCAATGATTTTGGTACTTGCCGTAAGAACTACATTGGCGCCTAAAACAGCTTCTTGTTCTACACGAACGCCCTCTACCACAATACAACGGGAACCGATAAACGCATTGTCTTCTATAATAACAGGTGCGGCTTGTAAAGGTTCTAAAACACCGCCTATACCAACACCACCACTCAGATGAACATCTTTACCTATTTGCGCGCAGCTACCAACTGTTGCCCATGTATCAACCATAGTACCTTTGTCCACATATGCGCCAATATTTACATAACTGGGCATCAGTATGGTTCCGGGTGCAATATAAGCACCATGACGTGCTACAGCATGAGGAACCACACGAACATCTTTTTCCTTATAACCGTGTTTTAAAGGAATCTTGTCGTGATATTCAAAGATACCTGCTTCCATAACTTCCATTTTCTGAATCGGAAAATAGAGTACAACAGCTTTTTTAACCCATTCATTGACCTGCCAACCGTCATCAGTGGGTTCTGCTACCCGTAAATCACCGGTGTCTATAAGATCTATAACCTGTCTTATCGTGTCAATCGTCGTTGGATCAGTTAATAATGCTCTGTTCTCCCATGCATTTTCTATAATTGATTGTATGTGCTTCATTATTGTTTTTGATTTCAAGCAAAAATATTAAAAATTAGGACTAATAAAAGCGTTCTCTGGTATATGTTCTTAAAAATACCTAAGTTTGACCTTCTTAAAATACGATGTAATGTTCAAAAAAAATATATTCTTAGTTTTACTTCTTTTGTTAATGGCTTGTAATGATGGAGATTTTGAAGTGCCTTCTTTTGAATTTTATGAAACTGTCAATAGCTGTGGCGAGTATGTATTATACCGGCTTAACTCCTCAGGTACTGAAGCTTTAATCATTGAATTGGAAAGTACCCAACTTCCCGATACGATTACTGATTCTCCGGTTCAGGTTCCGATAACAGCAAATAACCTCTGGTATAGAATTTTTTCAGATGAGGTTAATTCAGGCTATTTTTGTCAGAATGTTCCACCTGTATCACCTCAGGTCACTGAACAGTGGACAGGGGTGAGTGGTACTAACAACTTCATTAACATCTCCACAAGTTTTAATATTAATTCTGATCAGGACACATTAGGTTATACACATGACATCAAATTGACCAATATGGTTCTTGCCAAAGGAGATGACACCATCACATATGAAACTTATAACTTTGGACGTTTTAATGTTAATTTTTAAAATACTTTGGGATACTTCACCGGATCTACTTCATGCATGAGACCGTATATTTTCTCAAAAACATCTTCTGTACTTGGATTAGAAAAATAATCGCCGTCTGTTCCATAGGCTGCACGGTGATCGTTAGCTGTAATTATCAGCGGTTTTGAATCCAGATATCGGTAAGCGTCTTGTTTTACCAGTATTTCATCCAATAGATAAGCCGAAGCACCTCCTGAATAATCTTCATCTATAATGGCTAAACGGTTTGTTTTGGCAATACTTTTTACCATATCATGATGAATATCAAAAGGTTGAATACTTTGAGCATCAATAACCTCACAGCTAATGCCAAATTGCTTAAGCTCTTTAGCAGCTTCTGAAACTAATTTCAAAGTCGAACCATAGGAGAGAACGGTGATATCTGTTCCTTCAACTAAAGTTTCCACAACGCCAATAGGTGTTTTAAAAGCCCCTATATTATTGGGTTTCTTTTCTTTAAGACGGTATCCATTAAGGTTTTCTATCACTACGGCCGGATCATTGCTTTCCAATAGTGTATTGTAGAAACCGGCTGCTTTCATCATGTTACGTGGCACTAAAACACAAACCCCTTTCAATAAGTTATTGATTCCGTTCATTGGGGAGCCGGAATGCCAAATACCTTCCAGACGGTGACCACGTGTCCTGATGATAAGCGGAGCCATTTGTCTGCCCACAGTTCTGTAGTGCAATGTAGCCAGATCATCACTCAGAATCTGTAGTGCGTAAAGGATATAATCCAGATATTGAATTTCAGCAATAGGGCGTAAGCCTCTCATAGCCATACCTATACCTTGTCCGGCGATGGTGGCTTCCCTGATACCGGTATCAGAAATACGGAGTTCACCATATTTTTTCTGAAGACCTTCCAATCCTTGGTTGACATCTCCAATAAAACCAACATCCTCCCCAAAGATTAAAACTTCGGGATGTGTTTTAAAGATGTAATCAAAATTGTCACGTAAAATAGTACGTGCATCGACTTCAGGCGCATCGTCATCATAAGTAGCTTTGACTTCTGCAATTTTGACCGCACTTCTGTCAGTTTCATTAAACAGATGCGTACCGTAGAGTGTTTTATACTTCTGGGTTATACGTACAATAAAGTCTTTTAATTCCTGTTTATGAGAAACATCTTCATCGGCTATATAGCGATAAACTTTTCTGGCAAATACCAGATTAGGTTTAGCATGGACATCCATACTATCATTAAACTCTGCCATTAATTTTTTAATAAAAACAGCGTTTTTAGATTCTTTGATGATTTTATTGACAATATCTTTAACCTCTTTTTCTTCTGCAGCCAGAGGCTTTTTAAACGCATTCCAAGCGTCTTTTTTGGCTTGTTTAGCTTCCGCTTTAGCTTCTTTTTCAATCGCTTCCAACTCACTTTCATCATTTACAAAACGTAAAGTCTGACCGCTGTCATCTTTGACTTCAAAACCAAGTATCCATTCACGCATACGTGTGTTACAATCAATAGATTTCTCATACTCTAAACGTTCCGGGCTCTTATAGCGTTCATGTGATCCGGAAGTAGAATGACCGGTAAACTGCATAAGGTCTGTGACATGAATAATCACCGGGACGTGTTCTTCACGGGCTACTTTTTCGGCTTTTAAGTAGGTTTCTATCAATGCCGGATAATCATATCCTTTGACTGTTAAGATTTCAAAACCATCTTTCTCTTTAGTACGTTGAAAACCGCTGAGAATTTCAGAAATGCTCTCTTTGGTAGTTTGATATTTTGCCGGAACAGAAATACCGTACTCATCATCCCAAACACTGATAATCATAGGCACTTGTAAAACACCGGCAGCATTGACTGTTTCAAAAAAATGGCCTTCAGAAGTACTGGCATTACCTATAGTACCCCAAGCGATCTCGTTACCATTGATAGAAAACTTTGTAACACCCTTTAAACCCTCATGGTTTCTGTAGATTTTAGACGCTTGTGCTAAACCTACCAATCTGGGCATTTGTCCTGCAGTACAAGAAATATCTGAAACAGAATTCTTTTGCTCCGTAAGGTTTTTCCATTGACCATGCTCATCCAACGAATGCGTGGAAAAGTGATTGTTCATCTGTCTTCCGGCAGACTCGGGATTGTTTTCTATATTGGTATCACCATAGGTACTGGCAAAAATCTGTTGAGCGGTTAATACACCAATAGCCATCATAAAAGTCTGATCTCTATAATATCCTGAACGAAAATCTCCATTTTTAAAAGCTTTGGCCATAGCTATCTGCGGTAATTCTTTTCCATCGCCAAAAATTCCAAAGGCGCCTCTACCCATAAGCACTTCTCGTCTGCCGAGAATACTGCATTCTCTACTTAAAACAGCTAATTTATAATCATTGAGTACTTCATTTTTAAAATCGTCAAAGGATATATTGTTTGGTGTCATTAATTGAATTGTATTAAAGGTATAGTTAATAGTAATTGGCTGTAAATTTACAAAAAGAACAGCAGATGAGACGTGTTTTTACATCATTTCTCTGTGCAAATGTATTTGGGAACAACAATTGCATACTTTTTGAGACTTTTAGCAAGTCTTAATTCACTGTAAAACACACTTATACTTAACCCTTAGTATCAAGGTAAAACAATTGACGTCAAGCAGATATATTTTACGATTCAGGCTCTATAATCTGATCTTCAGCATCTGGGTCAACCGGTTTCATAATCAGTTTATGATCAAAAATACCGGGCTTGTCATCTTCCTCGGGCGTTTCTTCAACGTCAGGTTCAGGAGTTTCAGGCTTATCATCTTTTGAAATCATAAGCCCTAGCATCATGACAATAGCTGATATAACAATGATCTGAATTATGAGGGGTTTATTGACAAAATTAATCTTATTGAGCGGTTGAATCTCCAAAAACAACAAGATAGTTATCAATCCTCTCGGAGCAATATAGAGTAGAGGTTTGAGCGGTATTCTTAGAACTTTTAACACCAAAACTCTTACGATTAAAATACCTACGATGATACCTATAGCCCAGAAAAGTGATTCTGTATTAAGCAATTCTGAGGTTTCTATCAAAAAACCAAAAACCAAAAAAAATAATGCTCTGATCAAGAATGCTGCTTCACCCGTTAATTCTTTAAAAGAATGAGATTCTTTATCCAAACTATCAAAATCTAACGGCTTGAATAGTTTTACATCTTTAAAAAGTATAAAGTTATTCATAAATAAACCGAAAAGCAGAATAAAGATAAGACCCGGTAGATGATAGATTTTTGATATAGCATATATAAGAATAACCAAAAGAATGATGGGTGCAAACTTAATATGATGATCTATTTTACTCAATAATAAGGCCAAAATAACCGTTGCTACAAATGAACCTATGACAATAATAAGCAATTGTAAACTAAAATGACCGACCGTTTCCCAGTTATAAACATAATTCAAGGCAATAAAATTAAAAAACAAAACACCGAGTATATCTGAAAAACCACTTTCATAAGTAACAAATTCTTTGAGCTTGGGAGATAAATTTTGAGCGCTGGGAATAGCTATGGCACTACTGATAATACTCAATGGAATGGCATTCATCAAACCGTCTCTGAAATTGAACAGCCCAAAAAGTTTAAAAGCGTACGCCATAGCAAAAGTCAGTATGACCATAGGAACTATAGCTGCAATCAATGATTTATTGATGACCGCTTTTTTAGAATGATTTATTTCCAACTCCAATGCACCTTCCAGAACGATGAGAATTAAACCTATAGTTCCCAAAATAGGAAGCATAGGCGTTAAGTCAGGTACTTTTACCCCTAACAGGTTGGCTACCATTTTCAAAATCCAACCTAATAATAATAAAAGAATAACCGATGGTATTTTAGTCTTCGATGAAGTTAAGTCAAATATATAGGCTGCTAATAATAACGATGAAACCGTAATAATAATCGTTGCGGTCATAGAGAATCTGTTGGTTTTTAATGAGACAAAAGTATAACATATTTTCTAAATCTAAATGAGGTTTTGACAAAAAAACACTTAACATCAACTTGTGTGTTTTTTCACAATATCATTCAAATCCGACAATCTGAACAGTCAGAAGATCTTTGGGGTAGGGTAGGGAATAAAAAAACGCCCATAAACATTTATGGACGTTCTCTCATAAAAAAATCATCAAAGAAGATACTAACGTCTTCTTTCTTTAATGTTTGCTTTTTTACCGGTAAGTTTTCTGAAGTAATTAATACGCGCACGTCTTACTTTACCTCGTTTATTAACTTCGATTTTTTGTAAAGCAGGCATGTTGACCGGGAAAATGCGTTCTACCCCAATCGTACCTGACATTTTTCTGATGGTAAATGTTTCTGTCGCACCGGAACCTTTACGTTGGATGACCACACCTTTAAAAAACTGTGTACGTGATTTGTCACCCTCTTTAATTTCGTAATAAACAGTAATCGTATCACCGGATGAAAAATTAGGAAATTCTTTTTTGGTGATAAATTCGTCTTGTACAAACTTGATAACTGAATCCATAGATTATAATTGTCTTAAATGTTAATCATTAGCAACATTCACGATTTTCGTCAGCGGTTGAAAATGAGTTTGCAAATTTAGATATTTTTTTGAAATTTCAATATTTATTTTAAAATATCTGAGTACCACCGCATAACAATAAAATGTTAAACACAGTAAGAGTTAAATCCCGGACATTAAAACTTGCCTAAAAACCTGTAATTTGTATCCAATCAATGGTTTGTTAACTTAAACCTCACTTGTTTTAAAAGAACTTTAAGGTCGATAAACCTTTGTAATATATTATCAAATACTTGTTTTACCGGACGGTACAAATCGTAACGAAGAAAAAAGAAGTGCACACAGGGGGACTTGAACCCCCACAACCATACGGTTACCACCCCCTCAAGATGGCGTGTCTACCAATTCCACCATGTGTGCTAAAATAAGGCTGCAAAGTTAAACTTTTTTGAGATATTTGCACATAATTTATGTAAAATGTATTCAGGTACTGAAAAAATAGTCCTTCTCGGTTATATGGGCGCCGGAAAAACAACTGTTGGCAAAGCTTTAGCTGAAAAGCTAAACCGTTCTTTTATAGATTTGGATGATTTTATTTGTGCTAAAGAGAATCAAAGCATCAGTGATTTATTCACGCAGAAAGGGGAGGAGCATTTCCGTCAATTGGAAGAACAATACCTTAAAGACATCATCAACTCTGAGAAAGCATTTGTATTAGCGCTTGGCGGCGGTACACCTACCATAGCCGGTATTATGGAATATATCAACGCCCATACATTCAGTATTTATTTGGCTCAGGAGGAGAAAATACTCTACAACCGCCTGAAGCCCGGAGACATAGAGCGTCCCTTACTAAGCGATTTATCTCAAGATTTATTAGCGTTTTATATTACCGGTCATCTTGCCGAACGCAAACCTTATTATTTAAAAGCAGATTTAACTATTCTAGCTCAAAATCAGCCGGTAGATAAAATCACTCAAAAAATCATGTCTTTTGTTAACGTGTAACTACTCTAAAAAAGCTTCTTGGGTTTTAGAATTTAAAACTACCTCTACATGATTCTGATAAGAAGTTGATAATGACAAACCTTTAAAGTCAGCTTTGATAGGGAATTTTTTATGGTTTCTATCGATCAAAACCAAGGTTTTAAATTGTTTCAAAGGCACTTCCAGAAAATGTTTGACCCCATACATCAAGGTTGTACCGGTGTGTAGTACATCATCCACCAACACGACGGATGTATTGGTATAATCCTCCGGTTTTAAAGACGTAATAACAGGTTTAAAGACATCTTTTTTATCGACTTCTACGCGGCATAACTCAACCTCGAGTTCAGAAATTTCTTTAAGTACTTTTGAAAGTTTTTCAGCCAGAGTATAACCGTTTTTGACGATGCCGGCAAGGACTATCTTTTGCTCATTAGCATTAGATTCATAAATCTGAAATGCCATACGTCTTATTTTTCTTTCAATGTCAAGTTTATTTAAAATAATGCTTCGCTCCATGATGATTAAATTTTTTCAAAAATAACAAACAATTCAGTATTTTCCCTCGGTTTTATGGAATTTCTTGCCACTTCCATGGTTTTTATATTAAAATGAGTTGAAAACAATCTCTTATAATCCTCATATCGTGCACCATAAGGTGGGTGTTCTCCATCAAAACTTCTGTCAAAAAACAAGCCTACCAATTTACCGCCTGTTTTCAGTAATTCGTGTGTTTTACGGACATAATCAGGACGTCTCTCGGGTGGTAGCGCACTGAAAAAAGTATGTTCTACAATGAGATCATAACAGCCTTTATGCTCAAAAAAGTCACTTTGTATCAGTTGATCTTGAGGAAAATCAGGGCATTTTTCTTTGATTTTTCTCATAGCTTCCGGTGCGTATTCCAACAAGTAGATTTGTGTAAACCCTTGTTTGTACAGGTAAATTCCTTCGTGAGCAGTACCGGCTCCGGGAATCAAAATTTTGAGCGTTTTATCCTTTACCTGACCAAAATAATCAAGAATAGCTGGTACAGGATACCCCACATCCCAACCGGTTTTTCCGGTGAGATATCTATTATCCCAGTAACGAGCGTTGATATCAGGCTTTGTTTTACTCATGAGAATCGTTTAGAAAATCTGAAATATCCCGACGGTCCTTTTTCGTTGGTCTGCCAGCACCTTTTTTACGGTAAAAATCACGCGAATACTTGAGTAGTTCCAGTTTTTCAAATTGCTCCGGATCTGTAGTATCTTTTCTGTAGAGGTCAACCAGTTTTGCCCCCAGACGATTTTTAGGAATATCCAGTACTTCTAACGTATATTGTATTTGGTTTTTTCGCAAACCGATAAGGTCACCCGGAAAGACTTCTTTGGAAGGTTTTGTTTTCTTGTCATTCAGGCTTATTTGGCCTTTGTTACAAGCATCTGTTGCCTGACTTCTGGTCTTGTAATAACGTACACACCATAGATATTTATCAATTCTCATATAAATCTTTGTTAAGACCTCTGTATAATTATTGCAAAAATAAGAAAAATTGTATCTTGCGACATTGAATATGTCACATTAAAACGTGTATTTATAAATCTAAATCGATGAAGACAGTAACTTATAAACTATTTTTTGTTTTAGCAATCCTATTAGTTTTTGCAGCCAAATGCAAAAAAGAACAACCCATTATCACTTTTGATTATGTCGCTCAGGAAGAAAAGGATAGGGCAGCACTTGAAGAGTATTTAACAACACATTATTTGGATGCAGAAAATAATATTCAGGAAATAAGTGATGGAGAAACCCCACTTATGGATCAGGTTTTAACCAAAACGGTTTCTATTACAAAAGATTATTATAATGATGAGATTGATGGTGAAGTGACCATTGATTATACTTTATATTATCTGATTACAGAGGAGGGCGTAGGTATCAATCCTAAACATACAGATTCGGTTAATTTCTCATTTAAAGGGATGACCTTAGACAATGAGGTTTTCGGTGAAGAAAATTATGGTATGTGGGCAGGTATTTTGGATTCCGGTGATGTCTTTGGAGAAGGATTGATTATAGGTATGAACAGAGGTTTGCTCGAATTCAAATCAGGCACATGGACAACCAATCTTGATGGTTCTATTTCTCTCAACCTGGTAAAGCAGGAAACTGACTGGGATCATGATGGCATCGACTCTATGTACGAAGATGTGGATGGCAATGGCATCCTCACAGATGATGACACCGATGGAGATAATATCTTAAACTTTGCTGATAGTGATGATGACGGTGACGGGAAATTGACCAAGGATGAACATCCCGACCCTAACGGTGATGGTAACCCTGAAGACGCCCAGGATTCAGATGGTGACGGTACACCGGATTATCTCGATGCTGATAGTTAATAGTCTTCTGGACCAAGTTTTTCAGCCTAAAGATTTATTCAAGAGTTGCTGACAGCTCTTAAAGCATTTTATTTACAGTTATTGACCATTGGTTATACATCAAACTAATAGTCTCTACGTAGCATAAGCCTTATGTCTTAGACAGAAAAAATTGATACATCTAAACCCCAATACTTTAGACAGACTTTAACGCGCTATACACTTCTGAAAAAGAGCATTTCACGGTGATTAACCCATAACTGTAAAGGCATAACACCAATGAATTGATGTTTCACAGATAACTAACCATTGTTACCGGAAACATCAATTCTGTTTTATTATAAGCAAGTTTGATATTTTTTAATAGAATTAATTACCTTAAAACTACATACGTTCCGGTACCTCGATACCTAAGAGTTTAAATCCGCCGGCAATAACATTACCTACAGTTTTAGACAATTGAATTCTAAAAATCTTTTCATCTGCAGTTTCGGCTGTTAGGATAGGAGTGCTTTGGTAAAAAGAATTAAACGCTTTGACCAAATCATAGATATAATTGGCAATCACAGCCGGACTGTGTTGTTGAGCCGCATTTTGAATAATATCAGGATAATTCTCCAAAAGTTTGATGACTTCTTTTTCCTTGTCATTAATACTTATGTTAACGGGTGAGGCGTAATTGAAATCTGTTTTGCGCAGTAACGATTGAATGCGCGCGTATGTATATTGAATAAAAGGGCCGGTATTACCATTGAAATCAATACTTTCCTTAGGATCGAATAAAATCCGTTTTTTAGGATCAATTTTCAGTATAAAATATTTTAAGGCTCCCAAACCAATGATACTATACAGACGTTCTTTGTACGCATCTGAATAACCTTCCAATTTCCCCAATTCCTTAGAAATTTCTTTGGCCGTATCAGCCATTTCCTGCATAAGATCATCAGCATCTACTACAGTACCTTCACGAGATTTCATTTTACCTTCCGGTAAATCAACCATACCGTAAGACAAATGATAGAGTTTTTCCGCCCAGGTATAGCCCAGTTTCTTAAGAATTAAAAATAAAACTTTAAAATGATAATCCTGTTCATTACCTACAGTATAAACCATACCGGTCATAGCGGGATAATCGGTTTTACGCTGGATTGCTGTTCCTATATCCTGAGTCATATATACAGCCGTACCATCAGCACGAAGTACTATTTTTTCATCCAATCCTTCATCAGATAAGTCAATCCATACCGACCCATCGTCTTTTGTAAAGAATACACCCTTGTCTAAACCGTCTTTGACCATATCCTTACCGAGTAAATATGTATTACTCTCGTAATAATTCTTGTCAAAATTGACGCCCAGATTTTTATAAGTGATATCAAAGCCGTCATATACCCATTGGTTCATCGTTTCCCATAATTTGACGGTTTCGGGATCACCGCTTTCCCAACGTTTAAGCATAGCCTGAGCTTCGAGTAAAATAGGAGCGTTTTTTTTGGCATCATCCTCTGTATGGCCTTCTGCCATAAGGGTTTTAATCTCTTCCCGGTAAGCTTTGTCAAAAGCTACATAGTAATTACCGATGAGTTTATCGCCTTTTAAACCAGAACTTTCCGGCGTTTCATTATTTCCAAATTTTTGGTACGCCAACATACTCTTACAGATGTGGATACCTCTGTCATTAATAATCTGAGTTTTATAAACATTATTCCCGGCGGCTTTGAGTATTTCAGCTACCGAATACCCCAACAAATTATTTCTGATATGCCCCAGATGCAGAGGTTTATTAGTATTGGGACTGGAATACTCTACCAGAATAGTATCAGAATCGGCCTGAGGTTTTTGAATGCCATAGTGGTCTTGTTGCCAAATGCCATAGAACGATTCTAAGAAGTAATTGAGGCTGAATTCCAGGTTTAAAAAACCACTCACGACATTAAAATCTTCAATATCATCACAATTATCTTTAATATAATTACCCAAAAAAGTACCAATCTGCACAGGATTACCTTTAATATGCTTTAAAAAAGGAAAAACCAAAACCGTCATATCGCCGGGAAAATCTTTTCGAGTGGGTTGAAATTCCACTTGATTGATTTGAGTGCCATATTGTTCTTCCAGTGCTTTCTGAATAAGTGTCGTCAGTTTATTTTTAATGTCCATCTGTTTATTATTAAGGGGGCAAATTTACATAAAACCTGCAATTGTTACGACGTCACTCGATTTTGTTGTTTTAAATTCATTTTTAAAGCCGTCTAAGGTGTCAAAACAGGTTTCAAAGTACAATAAAGATTTTTTTGTAAAATTTAATGGCTGTATAAAATATTGATTGATTGGTAATTAAAAAAAAGTTGTATTTATCAGGCTAAGTTTACTGAAAAAAAGTTTTGTTTTTTACAAAAAACATATATCTTTGCATCCTGTTTTTAACGGGCGATTAGCTCAGTTGGTTCAGAGCACCTCGTTTACACCGAGGGGGTCGGGGGTTCGAATCCCTCATCGCCCACAACAAACCGATCATAGTCAATATGGTCGGTTTTTTCTTTTTAAGCCAACCTTTGACTTCAATCAATATCTCATTATAAATTTCCCGATAAATTACAGATTGAGTAACCTATGAAGGTCAGGCAGAGTTACAGGGAAACTATGCTGTTTGAATTATTAATAGTACCCTCAACAATTTATGAGTATGCTTAGCTCTAAAAAAACAAAAAAATAGGACATCATTTTAATATTTTTAATATATTTGCAATCCCAAAATGATACGGGTAATTAACTCAGTTGGTTCAGAGTGTCACCTTGACAGGGTGGAAGTCACTGGTTCGAATCCAGTATTACCCACAACTAAAATAGCTAAAAGCTTAAAATACTGATTATTGTATTGATTTACTTCAACAGTAACTTTATTCATACAATGCAATGATTGTCAACAACAAATTAAATAGACTATAACTCTTGTTTATCGAAGGATTTGTTGTTTATAGTTTTACACCTTTGTTCTTATAAATGCTTTTTAAATCAAGATGATAAAATAGCAACATCATTCTCATTAGTTTTGTTGCTCTTTAGTTCACGTTTTTATCTTCCGGATTGATCTAAAATCATTTTTTTGTCGTTTTTTGGGCTGTTTTTCGCCTTTTGAATCAGTATTAAACACCTTAAAATTTATTGATTTTAACATTTATCATTTTGAAAATGAATTCGTTTTGATGTAACGTTTTTGTAATCGTTCTTTTTCTTTGTCATTATACAATTTGACTGTATATTTGTTGGAGTGATGCATAATAATTAAGCATCTTAGGTTATTAAAATAACTTTTGGGGGGAATATTATACGGCTGTTCTGTTTTTTCAGGCAGCCGTATATCGTTGTATTGACAACTATTAACCTATCATATGCTGCTTATTCATTACTTTTTATTGCGTTCTCAAAGCCTCGTCATTGTAAAGCTCAATTATTAAGCTTAATTTTGTCCTGTAGATTTTATAAAGACCATAATTATGACCAGACAACAAATAGTAGCCGGTAACTGGAAAATGAATCTTGAGGTCACAGCCTCACAAGAGCTGGCACAGAATATTTCAAATCAATTAGATTATATTGGTACTGCTTCTCATGCGAGAGTCATTATTGCACCAACATTTACTAACTTGTATGCTGTTAAACATCAAAAAGGCTTAAGTGAGCGCGTTGAAGTGGCGGCTCAAAACATGCATCAGGCAACAAATGGCGCTTTTACAGGAGAGATTTCTGCTGAAATGCTTAAAAGCGTAGGTGTAAATCTGGTCATATTGGGACATTCGGAACGCCGTCAGTATTTTAATGAGACCAATAAAGCATTGGCAGAAAAAATGTCAACGGTTTTGAATCAAAAAATGGAAGCCATCTTTTGTTTTGGGGAATTATTAGAAGATAGAAAAGCCGGCAATCATTTTAAAGTCGTGGAACAACAACTGTCTGAAGGTTTGTTTCATTTAAGTGCTAAAGATTGGTCATCTGTGATCCTGGCATATGAGCCGGTTTGGGCTATAGGCACCGGTGAAACGGCAACACCGGAACAAGCTCAGGAGATGCATGCTTTTGTCCGTGAACTTTTAACCAAAAAATACGGAGAGACATTGGCACAACAAGTATCTATCTTATATGGCGGTAGTGTTAAGCCGGGTAATGCTTCAGAAATTTTTGCGCAACCGGATGTCGATGGTGGATTGATAGGAGGAGCGTCGTTAAAAGCTGAAGATTTTATTGCCATTGTTAAAGCGGCTATTTAATTTTCATTTTAAACAACTTATAATATTTATGTACAGGTTTTTAGCTGTTAGGCTTTAGGCTTTGACCACGCACAGCTAACCGCCCGGGTTACTTTGCTGTCTAAAAGCTCAGGTCTTTGCCTAAAGTCCCGAAATATCGCGTAAAAATAATTGTACGATAAAATAAAATAGCTACATTTGCACCATTAAAAAGGGGTGTTCATCAACACGACAGATGATCTGAGATTAGACCCATAGAACCTGTACAGGTAATGCTGTAAAGGGACGTTGACCATCAACACTATATTTTAATCTTCACACCTTTTTTTATCTTTAAATGTTAAACCGTTGGCTTAAGTCAACACAAATCAATTAATGATGAAAAAAGTAATTTTAGCAGTTTCACTATTGCTTTTTACCGGCATTATCTACGCTCAAGAAGAGCAAAAAAAAGATACGGTAAACCAACTGGAAGAAGTTTTGCTCTATGCTACAAGGGCTAAGGACAAAACACCTTTTGCCCATTCTAAAATTGACAAAGAAGAATTGAAATCCAAAAATCTGGCTCAGGATTTACCCATCCTTATTGACCAAATGCCATCTGTAGTCACAACCAGTGATGCAGGAGCAGGGGTAGGGTACACAGGTATCAGAGTAAGAGGAAGTGATGCTACCCGTGTCAATGTGACACTTAATGGTATTCCTTTCAACGATTCTGAAAGTCAAGGTTCATTTTGGGTAGATTTACCTGATTTTGTGTCTTCTGTAGAGGATATCCAACTACAGCGCGGGGTGGGAACCTCAACCAATGGTTCCGGTGCTTTTGGGGCAAGTCTGAACCTTAAAACTTTAGAACCCTCCAAAACAGGCTATGCTAAGACCACACACACTTATGGATCATTCAATACCCATAAACACAACATCAGTATAGGCTCCGGTATTCACAATGGTTTTTATGCTGAAGGGCGTTTGTCCAAAATAGATTCAGACGGTTATATAGACCGTGCATATGCCGATTTATTTTCTCATTATTTAGAAGCCGGTTTTAAAAGCTCAACAACATCTGTCAAAGCCATTGTATTTGGCGGTAAAGAACAAACCTATCAGTCATGGTATGGAACACCTGAAGCCGTAGTCAATGGTGATATGGCAGGTATTGAAGCGTTTATTGCGCGTAATTACCCGTCTGATGCAGACGCTGAAAACCTGAGAACTGCCGGCAGAACATACAACTACTATTTGTATGACAATGAAATAGACCACTATACCCAAAACCACTATCAACTGCATTTATCTCATAAGTTTACGCGCAGACTCAATGCTACATTGTCGTATAATTTTACCCACGGCAAGGGCTATTATGAGCAGTATAAAGAAGGTGAGAATTATAAAGATGATTATTTCCCTTACAGCGTTGAGGAAGATGTTGAAGGTGATGTAATCAGAAGAAAATGGTTAGACAATGATTTTCATGCTTTTGTATATTCATTGAACTATAAAAACAATAGATTGGACTTGTCTGTTGGCGGTGGTTACAATTGGTATGTAGGTGACCACTTTGGAGAGATTATCTGGGATACATTCTCTTTAGATGTTCCTGTCAGAACAAGATACTATGACAATACCGGGAATAAAACCGATGCTAACTTGTATGCAAAAGCCATGTACAAGTTTAACCCATCACTATATGTATTTGGTGACCTTCAATTTAGACAAGTTATGTATGATGCTTCAGGTCTCAGCAGTGATTTAACTAATATTGACACTGACAACAAATACGGTTTTTTCAATCCTAAACTCGGCTTGACTTATAAATTAGACAACTACAACCAGCTTTATGCATCATTTGCTATAGCTAACCGTGAACCTAACCGCGATGATTTGATTAAGAATCCTGTTCAACCAAAACCGGAGCGTCTTTTAGATTGGGAAGCCGGTTATAAACTGAAAGAAGAAAAGTATTTTTTAAATGCTAACTTGTACTATATGGATTACAAAGATCAATTGGTCTTGACCGGTGCTCTAGATGATGTAGGTGGTGCTATCCGTGAAAATGTCGCTAAGAGTTATCGTGCAGGTATTGAGTTACAAGGAGGCTATACATTTAGTAAATATATAGCCCTTAATACTAATATAACCATAAGCAGCAATAAGATTAAAGCTTATGATTATTTGGTTTATGATAAACAATATGATCCGAATAGTGGGGCAACTGTTTCTTACGAAGCTATATCAACCCACTATGAAAACACCGATATTTCATATTCACCAAACGTGATTGCAGGTGCAACATTGACAAGTAAACCGCTTAATGATTTATCTTTATCATTAATCGGGAAATATGTAGGCAAACAATATCTGGATAACACCTCAAGTGATAACAAATCTATGGATGGTTATTCTGTCATCAATTTTAATGCATCTTATGACCTTAAACCCGGTTGGGTTAAAGGTCTGTCATTTAACTTATTGGTAAACAATCTCTTTAATACCATGTATAGCTCAAACGGTTATACCTTTAGTTATTATTACAGACCAGTAGGTTCAGGTGACCCTGCCGTTACTGAAAACTTCTATTACCCGCAAGCAGGTATCAACTATTTATTAGGTATAGAAATGACCTTTTAATTCCTGATACCTCAGCTTAAGCTAACTTTTATCCAAAAGCCCGGAAGCGTAATGTTTCCGGGCTTTTTGGTTTATTTAAGCCATAGACTTAGATAAACAATGTATTTGTTCCGGCAAATTAACACACCGCTTCCAACTGAGGTGTTGAAAGTGTTTTATTGAATGGAAAAGTAGTTTCTAAAAAACTCTCATTTTCAGGTACTCAACACAAATTCACCCTGAATTCTAAAAATTATATTCAGAATTCTAAATACAAACTATTCGGTAACAGAGAGATTGAATTGGGCTTAATTAAAAACGGTAAAAACCATAGACAAACAAATGGTTAAAATCAATTTCAAACAAAGAATTTACTGGTTGTTATAGAAGATAGAATTTCCGGAGGGTAAAAAATAAACTATACATCAATTTCTCAACTATTACTTTGCAATAAAAAAGTGTATTTTTGTAGACAAGCTAATTTTAGCGTACTTCTGATAAAACACAATAAAATAATATGAATGAAATAATTTGTCCAAATTGCAAGAAAGTTTTTAAAGTTGATGAAGCCGGTTTTGCGGATATCCTTAAACAAGTCAGGGATCATCAATTTGAAGAAGAGCTGACTCAAAGGTTAACACTTGCAGACAAGGAAAAAAAAGATGCAATCGCGTTAGCTGAAGCCAATATAAAGAATATTCTTCAAAAAGAATTGGCCAAAAAAGATCAGGAACTCACAGAATTAAAAGCTCAAAGTGATACTGAACTTGCCAAAAAAATAGCTGAAAGAGAACATGTGATTTCAGACATGAAATCTAGAATTGAAAAAGCAGAAACGGAAAAGCAATTGGCAGTATCAAGAGCGACAAAAGCCATAGAAAAAGAGCGTGATGAGCTTATGAATGATTTAAAAACAAAAGAAGCTGCAATAGAGGATGCAGTCAAATTAGCAGAAGCCACTATAAAAAACTCATTAGAAAAAGAATTGGCCAAAAAAGATCAGGAACTCACGGAATTAAAAGCTCAAAGTGATACCGAACTTGCCAAAAAAATAGCTGAAAGAGAAAACGTGATTTTAGAAATGAAATCAAAAATTGACAAAGCAGAAACAGAAAAGCTTCTGGCGGTGTCTGAAGCGACAAAAAAAATAGAAAAGGAGCGTGATGATCTTGTTAATAATTTGAAAATCAAAGAAAGTGAAAAAAAATTGCTTGAGCAATCCATTAGAGAACAATATAATCAAAAGCTGATTACAAAAGACGAAACCATTAAATTAAAAGATGATGAGATTGCCCGGTTAAAAGACTTCAAACAAAAACTTTCGACAAAAATGCTTGGTGAAACACTGGAACAGCATTGTCAGATAGAGTTTGATAAACTCAGACCAACCGCGTTTCAGAATGCATATTTTGAAAAAGACAATGACGCCAGTAACGGCACAAAAGGCGATTTTATTTACAGGGAATCTGACGATGAAGGCAATGAAATCATTTCAATAATGTTTGAAATGAAAAATGAAAACGATGAAACTATTACCAAAAAGAAGAATGAAGATTTCTTTGCCAAACTAGACAAAGACCGTAAAACAAAAAAATGTGAATATGCTGTTTTGGTTTCGCTTTTGGAAACTGAAAATGAGTTGTACAATAATGGAATTGTTGATGTTTCATATAAGTTTGAAAAAATGTATGTCATTCGTCCTCAATTTTTTATACCAATTATTACTTTACTCCGCAATGCAGCGATGAACTCTTTGAAATATAAGCAGGAACTGAATTTAATAAGAAATCAAAACATTGATATTACAAAGTTTGAGGATAAGATAATTAAATTCCGGGAAGGGTTTGCGAAAAACTACCTATCAGCTTCCAATCATTTTGAAAAGGCCATACAAGAGATTGACAAATCTATTGCCAGAATGCAAAAAGTAAAGCAAGAATTAACCACTAGTGAAAACCAGTTAAGACTTGCTAATCAGAAAGCAGAAGGGCTGACCATTAAAAAACTAACGCATGGAAACCCCACCATGAAAGCAAAATTTGATGATGCAAGAAAAAGTAGTGAAAAATAAACGGTAAACTCTATTATTAATAATAAAAAATGGCGACCATGAACATCAAACGAGTATTTATACTAATTCTGACTTTTACAACTCTTTTTTGTCAAGCCCAAATCAATGAAATTGAGGATAAAACAATTGAGTATTTTTCTGAACAAATAGAAGAGCTAAAGTTTAAAGAACTGATCAAACAAAGAATATTTATAGATACATTATTGATCGCACCAAAATACAAAGACTCTATCTCAAATAGACTAAATAAGGAAGGAATTAGTAAGTATTACGATATAGAACAACAAAGCTATCTTTATTATTTTAATTACTTTCTATACCAACATAAAGTGGTATATAATAATGACTATTATATACTATACATTAAGATAACTCCCGTATTTAAAGATATATATACATACATAATCAAAATGCCAAAAAGCAGTTGGAACGGAAAAGAAAAATTAAGCGTAGAAACCGTTGCAAAAGATGACAGTATTGAAATCATTCACTTCAACGATGAAAGAAAAGACAATGCCCGTATTTTCATCAAAAATGATTATTTAATTTTGGAATTTGGAAATTTTTATCGTGCATTATATGATTTGAAAAATCAAAAAGTTTTAATAGATGAAGAATATCCTTGGGAGTATGCAGAAGAAATTGGTGAAGACGTAAAGAGCAAATGGATCAAAGAAAATTTACATGATAAAATTGTAAAAATTATTAATGAATAAAAATCATTAAGCGATTATTACCTTGAGGGCATTAATATAAATATCATTCTTCGTGTAATTAACACTAATCTCAATCGATCAACTTTACTTATATAGAACTCACTCTATTATAATAATGTTTTAAAAGTTAATTCTCCCATTTGATAAGAAGGAGTTTCAAATATTATTTTTTCTGCATCATTATCAATCCTAATGTGTAATTGTTCCTGTATTCTTACTTGTGATGAAGTTGTTTCTAATTCCCATATATTATCTTTCTCTTTGAAAACATAAAAAGACAGACAAGCAAAACCGGAGCAACTATCAACTAATAAAATCAAGAAATTATTACCTTTTATAGAAAGCTCTGTTGAAAGAATACCAGGAGGGAAAGTATAAAAATAAAGGTTTTTACACCAGTCCTTTATTTGTTTTTTGTTTTTAAAACCTAAACTCACAACTGAATCATGTACAATCACAAAACTTGAATCCAAATGTTTTTTCATTTCATTTTGCTTTATTTGTTTTTTTAACATGAGTTGTTTGTCCATCTTCGATCTTTTGAAAATCTTATTTAAAAAATCAGAAATATTCATTTTTAAGAAACTCAACTTATTGTTTTTCACAGCAGGTTTAGAATCATTTACAAAATCATACGTTGATCTATAAGCTTCATTTATAGCTTTACTTTTGGGATTCCAATATAATTTTTTTGTATATAATTCTTGAGAATAAGAATTCATATTTGATAACATAAGTATCAATAGACATAAAAATTTAATTTTTACTACTTTTTTATCCATAATAATATTCCTCCTGTAATTGTCGTGATTTTCACTAAATAGTTTTGTAACAAGTCGTCCTAAATTATCTATATTTATTATCAAACTTCCAATCCACTACAGCAAAGCTTATAAAAAATAGCCCTTCCGGATGATGGAATGTTTAATCAACTAATAGTTATCAAACATTAGCTTAAACAATCCCTACTGTAATTTCTGTTTATACATATTAATCACATTTTCTAACCCTAAATACAGAGATTCGGCGATTAGGGCATGGCCAATTGATACTTCGTCAAGATTGGGTACATATTTTTTAAAAAAGGCTATGTTTTCCAGGTTTAAGTCATGGCCGGCATTGACCCCCATACCCAGATCGTGCGCTAATACGGCACTTTTGGCATAATCATGGACAACATCGGTGTTGTTTTGTGCAAAGCTCGATGCAAACCTCTCGGTATATAGTTCCACCCGGTCAGTTCCGGTGGTTGCTGCTGCTTCTATTAATCGCGCGTTGGTATCTATAAAGATAGAGGTTCTGATTCCGTGTCGTTTAAATTCTGCAATCACTTCTTTAAGAAAAGATTGGTGTTTGATGGTATCCCAGCCGGCATCTGAAGTAATGGCATCCGGAGCATCAGGTACAAGCGTGACCTGATCGGGTTTGACTTCCAATACCAAATCAATAAATTTGGGGATGGGGTTACCTTCTATATTGAATTCTGTAGTGATAATGGATTTTAAATCTCTGGCATCCTGGTAGCGGATATGGCGTTCATCAGGTCGCGGATGAATGGTAATACCTTGGGCACCAAATTTTTGAATGTCTATGGCATAATTGACCACATTGGGGTAATCACCACCACGGGCGTTGCGTAAAGTGGCTATTTTGTTGATATTAACACTTAATTTTGTCATTTGTATTCCGGTTTTAAATGTGCGTGATAGCGTTTTTCAAATTTACTAACCTTACCGCTAATCACAAAATTACAATACCCTTGATTGGGATTGTTAGCGTAGTAGTCCTGATGATAGTCTTC
>PDQD01000051.1 GCA_002747695.1 Flavobacteriia bacterium | reverse complement strand
TAGAATGACAAAAAACGAAAATGAACAAGGTTTGGTGTATAAGATTACACTTGACTTAACACTAAGCTTACTAAAAAAATATAAGAAAATACTACGGAACCACCAGCCACCGATGAAAAGAACTCAACCGCACTACCGGTCGGTCTCAAACAGCTTTTCATCCCATCCCTGCGCCGCTTCCTTGATTTTCAATATTTTTTTAGATAGGCCACCCTTCTACAATAAAATTCTTCTCAATGCTATTAACATTAGGTACATTACGTCAGTCTTGCGAAAAAGGTCTTCAGACCTTTTGAATCTCTGTGTCCTCCGTGTCCTCCGTGGTTTTAACAGTTAAAAACAGTTAGTTTCCTCAGTAGCTTTGTTCATTTTTTTCTATTGATGATAAAACAACCCCGGTAAAAATAGTTTTTAGACCTTCTATCCCTTGTGTAAGCCGCGGTTAACACCTAAAGCGATTGCAAGCTTCCCGTGGTGTTTACAAGGGTAAATAGCCCGTTCAGGCAAACCACACTAAACAAGTTTAGAGTAAAAAACTAAAAAGAATAATGAGTAACACTTACCGGCAAAAAACGCTTCATCCCGGTAAGGTTTCATCGGTCTAAGACCTACTCATCTATATATTCTTTAAATAAATCTAAATAGTTGATATACGTATCTTGTGTCTGGTTGACGTATGCCTCATCTTTATCCAAAGCAGAAATCGTACGTACGACTTCACCATAGGCAATCAGGTTGTTTTCTACCTTGTCAAAAACTTTAGCGAACATCGAAGGTTTAAACCGGGCGTAATACTCCAGCATTTCCTGATTTTGTTTGATCATTTGTTCTGCAATATGACGGGCTTTGGCTTGTTTACCCAAAGCGTAGTATTTTTCAATATGACCAAACATTAAGAAACCGGTATCAACCTTGTCTTCAGGTAATTTCTCCACGGATAAATCCAGCATTTCCTCTGCCTTATCCGGCCGGTCTTCTTTGATAAAAGCTTCGGCTAACCGGTCTAATGCAACCCTGATATTCGTAGCATTTTTTCTGGTTTCAGGATCGTAATAGAAATCATCGGACATATGATCCCAATCCCAGGACTTGATATGTTGATACATTTTGTCGGGGTCTATGCGCCCTTGTTCAAACGGACTGCCTTTATGCTCTGTTTTAATGGGTACCAATTTGTAGGTCAAACCATCTTGCTGGAGGTAATCTTTAAGCCAAACATATTCTTTATCATCAAAACTACCACCGGTAAAATAGATGGGTTTTTCCCAATTGAAATTGGCCAAAATATCCAACATCAGGATATTGTTTTTGTAAATGCCATAGTCATCAATCGTAAAATCAATATAGTCCACAATTTTATCGGCATCTTTAGGCGCTACAATGCCATTTTTCAAAACTGCCTCTTTATCCACAGGCAAACGTAAACGATTGATGGGATAGACTTTTTCATCATTGGTTCCCGGAATGGAAACATAGGTAAAATCCTTGTCACTCTGTATCCAATTCATAAAGTCCTTAACATACATCACGCTGTCTTTGAGTTCGAATTGTCCCCCGTAATGGTAAGCCACATCCAGATAACCGTAGCGGTAGTCGTGGTGAGTCAATTGCGATGGAATAGGATCAGCTTCATAGGTTTTGCGTTTCATTTGATCGATATACCAGTCTGTACCGAGTAAACTCGTATTGACTGTTTTAACATCGGTACGTACACCTTCTACCTCCTGTAAATACCACAAAGGGAACGTATCATTGTCACCTATGGTGTAGAGAATAGCATTGGGGTCACAAGAGTTGAGGTAAGCACCGGCATTAAAATGTGCCGTGTATTTTCCGGAACGGTCATGGTCGTCCCAATTCTGAAAGCCCATAAGTACCGGTACTGCCAACAAACTGACCAATGACAGACCCATAGCCACCCCTTTGGTCTGCATACTGTTTTTCAAATAACTGAAAATAGCCGATACACCAAGACCTATCCATATCGCAAACACATAAAATGACCCGACCACTGCATAATCCCGTTCACGCGGTTCAAAAGGTTTGGGATTGGTATAGAATATAATCGCCAAGCCGGTAAATGCAAAAAACAATAAGAGGATATAGAAATTCTCAGGATCTTTTTTCAGATGGAAGAATACCCCTAACAGCCCAAGTATAAAGGGCAAAAAGAAATAAGTGTTACGGGCAGGGTTATTTTTGATACTATCGGGCAAATCCGTTTGCGGACCGAGGAACAGGCTGTCAATAAACGAAATACCGCTCAACCAATTACCATTGTGAATATCCAACCGGCCTTGTTCATCATTCTGACGGCCTACAAAATTCCACATAAAATAACGGCCGTACATATACCCGAACTGGTACTGGAACATAAATTTCAGATTCTGAAAGAATGTCGGTTTACGGGTAGATTTCTCAGGAATACCGGCAATGGATTTATAGTAATTGATATTCGTCGGGTTGGTAGCCACCATCCTGGGCATTAGTCCTTTGTGTTTGGAACTCCAGTTGGGTAACGCATTTTTATAACGATCCTTATTGACAATAACATACTCCCCTGTTTTATCGTCCTTTTCATACTTTTTGTTATCGTCTCTGTATGGTTGCGCATTGTCTTTTTCCTGACGGTAAACAAACGAATAGTATTTATCGTAAAACACATTGGCATCCCCATATTGTTCACGGTTGTAATAGGCCAGTAATTCACGGGCACTAGAGGGATTATTTTCATTGATGGTCGTATTGGCATTTGCCCTGATGGGTAACATCAGCCAAGAAGAAAAACCTATCATGATAAACATTACTGACAATACTAGCGTATTGGCTGTAACCATGTTTTTTTTACGGGTATAGCGCAAAGCGACAACAAATGCAGCGACCAATAATATACCGGCGATAATCGTACCGGAATTGAAAGGTAATCCCAATGAATTGACAAAGAATAACTCTAAAGCACTAAAATATTTTAACGTGAAAGGGAATAAAAATTTAAATGTAAAGGCCAAAAATAAAATAGCCACAATATTGGCCAGAACGAATTTTTGAAAATTGTCGATTTTATAACGCTTGTAGATGTATAAAAAGACAATAGGAGGAATGACCAATAATGATAAAATGTGTACCCCAAAGGACAAACCTACGACCAAGCTGATGAGTAATAACCAACGGTCACCCTGAGGTTCATCCATGGCACTTTCCCATTTAAGTCCCAACCAAAACAACAATGCCATAAGGAATGATGACATCGCATAAACTTCGGCTTCTACGGCAGAAAACCAAAAGCTGTCTGAAAATGCATAAGCCAGCGACCCGACCAATGCACTGCCCAAAACGATATATGCTTTACCGCCACTGATTTCTTCGTCTTTTTTAAACCAAATCTTTTGTGCTAAAATGCTGATACTCCAAAACAAAAACAAAATTGTAAAAGCACTGGATAATCCGGACATAAAGTTGACCATATGAGCCACATGTTGGGCATCTTTGGCAAAAATGGCGAAAAATGCACCTAGCATCTGGAATAATGGCGCACCCGGCGGATGACCTACTTCCAGTTTTACTGCCGTGGAAATATACTCACCGCAATCCCAAAAACTCACGGTAGGCTCTAAGGTTAAAACATAGGTAATCAATGCAATAGCAAAGACCACCCAACCCAAAATAAGATTTAATCTTTTAAATGAAAACATAATCTGTGGTTATCCTAAAGGTTATCAAAAGCCGTAAAAACGATTTATAGCTTAAACGGCGAATTTATAAATTTTATTGAGGTGTGCGATAAAATTCACTTTTTATTAAGAACTCTTACTTTTTTCTCCCGAAAAAGCACTCTGAACACTGAAAACAGAGCCCCTAATCAACCGGCAAACGCGTTATAAACGCTTCAAAATCTTTTTTCAATGTCTCGTTGACAATGCCTTCTTCCGGTTTAAAATTTGTGTCAAATTCCGGAAGAGAAAAATCACCTATAATGTTAGCACCATGGTAAGGAAATCTGTTTTTGGCAGCGGCCATCACTGTTTGAGCCGCCCGTTCCCCCGGCGATGTCGAGAGTAAAACCACTTTAGTACCCTCAAAAATTTTACCGTCAACAACCGATGCCCAATCAAATAAATTTTTAAACGCCGCTGTATAGCTACCATTGTGTTCTGCCAACGATATAATCACAAGGTCTGCCCATTTGAATTGGTCAATAAAGTCTATCACTGCTTCCGGTGGGTTATTGACCTGATCTTCTGTTGCCATAAACACCGGCAAAGTATATTCTGACAGGTTTAACAGTCTGCAATTACCGTGTTTAAAATGTGAAGCGGCAAACGATGCAAACATATGATTGATAGAGACAGGACTGAATGATGCCCCAAAAGCTAATATATTCATGGTTGTTATTTTATTTTTTGATGTAATTGAATGGCATAACGGTCAGACATTCCTGCAATATACGAACATACATTGATCAGACGTTCATACAGATCATCGGACAAACGCTGATGTTCTTCGGGCAGGAGTTTCATCACCAACTTGTCAAATCCGGTAGGTTTGTGCGCATAGGTATTGTTGACCGCCGTAATAAAGACGTCCAACAGGTCTTGCAGAACATTATAACCAGTCAGCTCTTTCTCTACCACTTCTTTGGACATATACATCTGATTGATACTGATGTCAATAATATCCTTGAGTTGGGCTTCATAGCGACATTTATCGAGTAAAGCTTGTGGAAAACGACCATTCAAAATCTGTACTTCATTCTTGATAAAGACATCTGCAGCTTCATAAATAAGGGATTGAATAGCCAGAGCCCTGAGGTAACTCACACGATCCTTAGACGTCTTCAGACCGGTGTATTTTTCGGTAATCATATTGGAACGCACAAGGTTGAGCAGGTATTCCAACGCTTTGTCCTCGCTGATTAAACCCAGGTTTATCCCGTCTTCAAAATCTATAATCGAATAGCAAATATCATCAGCGGCTTCCACAAGATAAGCCAACGGATGCCTGAAATAAGCGGCATGAGCTTCCTGGGATAACAATCCCAATTCACCGGCTAACTCATCAAAAAACTCCCGATCTTTATAAAAAACAGAATACTTTTTGTTGGCTATATGCCGGTCAGGTTTGACAGGCGTTGAGAGCTTAGGGTATTTCATAAATGCACCCAATGTCGCATAAGACAGACGCAAGCCTCCTTTGATTCCGGGACGATTCTCCGTCAACAGTCTGAACCCGTTGGCATTACCTTCAAAAGCGATTAAATCCTGCCATTGGGTGGGATTCAATTTGTTTTTAAAGACCCTGCCCTGAGCATTGGCAAAATAATCACCCATAGCCCGTTCCCCACTGTGTCCGAAGGGCGGATTACCTATATCATGGGCCAGTGCCGCAGCGGCAACAATAGCGCCAAAATCATTGATTTTATACCCGTTTTGTTTGAGTTCGGGATATTTGCTTAAAAGTGCTTCACCGACAATACGCCCCAGTGAACGCCCTACGACGCTTACTTCAAGACTGTGTGTCAAACGGGTGTGTACAAAATCCACATCAGAGAGCGGAACAACCTGCGTCTTGTCCTGCAAAGAGCGGAACATATCCGAAAAAATAATACGATCATAATCCACTTCATACCCCAAACGGGTTTCGTCCTGCAGTAATCTTGGTCTGTCATTGGTGTCACCGTAACGTTTCAGTGAGAGTAAAGATGTCCAGTTCATATTTTTCATTAAACTTACCTGACAAACATAGGCATTTTTTATAATACTCATAGCACCCTGACCCTCTTCATTTTCTTATTGGTCAATAACACCTGTCAAAACCTTATCAATACCGGGAAAAATTGAAAGATTACGACAACCTTATAGAACAGCTGCTTGGGATTGATCGTACTTATGAGGACAGTACCCCGTTTTTTTCACTATTTTTGACCCCAAAGCCAACATTCTATGTCAAAAGTCCTGTTATTAGATGATAATCATCCGTTACTCAAACACGGTTTAGAGGGTTTGGGTTATACCTGCATTGAAAACTTTACGGCGTCTAAAGCCGTCATCAAACAGCAATTACCGGATTATAAAGGTATTGTCATCCGTAGCCGGTTCAAAATAGACCGGCCGTTTATAGATGCCGGTACACAACTGAAATTTATCGCGCGGGTTGGCGCCGGATTGGAGAATATAGATGTCTCCTATGCCCGGAACAAAGGCATACATTTGGTCTCAGCACCCGAAGGCAACCGCAATGCCGTGGGCGAACACACTTTGGGTATGTTACTATCTTTACTCAACCACCTGAACAGAGCCGACAGACAAATCCGTCAAGGACAATGGTTACGCGAGCCCAACAGAGGGATTGAGTTAGATGGAAAAACCGTCGGCATTATCGGTTATGGCAATATGGGTAAGTCTTTTGCCAAAAAATTAAAGGGTTTTGACGTAGAGGTCATCTGTTATGATATTCTTTCCGGCGTGGGAGACGCGAATGCTACTCAGGTCAGTCTTGCAGAGTTTCAAAAACGCGCCGACATCGTTAGTTTACACGTTCCACACAATGATTTATCCTATAAGATGGTCAATACCGACTTTATCAAGCGTTTTGCCAAACCATTTTTCCTCCTCAATACTGCTCGTGGTACAGTGGTAGAAACCACAGCTCTGGTTGAAGGGCTGAAAAACGGCAAAATCCTGGGAGCGGGATTGGATGTATTAGAATATGAAAAGACCTCTTTCGAACAACTTTTTGCTCATGGTCTTTCTAAAAAAGAAGAACAACAATCTGCTGCAGCCCTTATAAAAAACGAGGATACAGCGAATCAAATACCCGAAGCTTTTCAATATTTGACACAGGCGGATCATGTACTGCTCTCACCACATGTTGCCGGATGGACACATGAATCAAAAATAAAACTGGCAAGTGTTATTGTAGAAAAAATCAAGCATTTAGAGCTTAACCGTTGAACGCTGATAAAACACAAGTGCTTTCAGGAATGATACGGGCAGAATCAATAAGCTTTTTCGTCGCCCAGAATCATTTTTATAAACGTCTTTATAATGATATTGATATCCATGACAAAGCTCCAGTTTTCGAGATAAAAAATATCTGCATTTATACGTTGTATAATATCTTTTTCAGTTTCTATTTCACCTCTATAACCTCTGACCTGTGCTAAACCTGTGATACCGGGTTTTATAAAATGCCGTACCATATATTTATCAACTACGGATTTAAAGATTTTGGATTGGTTGGGCATATGTGGTCTTGGGCCTACCACACTCATAGTACCCATAAGCACATTAAAAAACTGGGGCAGTTCGTCTATACTGGTTTTACGTATAAATTTGCCCACACGTGTGATGCGATGGTCATTTTTTACGGTTTGATCAAAATCAGAACGGCTATTGGGAGTCATAGAGCGAAATTTAAAACAGGTAAATGTTTCACCTTTCAGCCCTTCTCTTGTCTGGTTAAAAAACAAAGGTCCTTTGCTATCCAGTTTAATCAAAATAAAAAGTATAGGGATCACCCAACTCATGACAAACACGATCACAAACAGGGAAAAAATGATATCAAACAGACGTTTGGAATAACGTGCCAAAGGTCGTTCCAAAGGGAAACTTCTCAGCGAAAAAACCGGCACAAACCCATAATATTCCAGTTTTAGGTTTTTAGTCAAAACATCTTTAGAATCCGGAACAAGCTTAATACTAATGACTTTTTTATCACCTAAATCTATGATTTGTTTCAAAGTTTGATCATCCGTTTCGGAAAGTGAACAATAGATTTCATCAATTATATTTTGTTCAATAAATGTCTTTAAGTCTTCTGTAGTACCCAAAAAAGGTATATCACCATTGGGTTTTTTAAAAAATGCCCGGTCTGCAGGTTCTTCATAACTCAATTTGGGATTCGTAAGGTCTGAAAAATAACCGATAATTTTATAGCCAAAATCTGAACGGTTCATCATAAAATTGGCCAAAGGCTTCAAACTCTTATTAGAGCCCAACAACACTACTCTTCTGTAATTCTTACCTCCCACCCTGTAACGGCGTAAAGCAGTAAAATACAAAGACCTAAATAAGGTAACACTCAGAACGATATACAGCAACAAAAACATGAACTGTTTAAGAACCAAGACTTTATGACCAACCGCGTAATAAGACATGACAATTAATGCGAAAATAGCGAAGTGAATCGAGAGTTGACGCACAACACTCGTAACAGTAATCGTGCGATGAAAGAAATATATCTTTGAAAAAACAGCCGTTACCAACCAGGCAACATTTAGAAAAGCTACAAAAAACACATTGTCATAATAGCCAAAATAATAAAAAATAGCATTTATAATTATCAAATGTGCGATAATTGATATGGGTCTTATAAAAATGGAGTAATGTTTAATCAAATTACTTTCAATTTAGTTTCTCAAATAATCTAAGCTTTGATAAATACTGTGCTTCGGACACTCTTTAATAAACGCTAATGTACAAGCTTTAGTATTAAACAAAGGGTTTATCTTAACCTTTCCTGAACTGCAAAACTAACAAAACACCCCTAAAGACTGACCAATAGCATTTTGTAAAAAAAAAACAAAAATAACCTACACAATATCATCCTCAAGACTTCATTATTTACAAGATAGTTGAACTCTACAATAGTTGCTTGTATAAAATATTATTTTTTTGTTGTATTTTTGACATTATAATCAGGGTTAAACATTCATTTTTCCCAAAAAAAACAGGGTTAAACCTTAAGTCGGTAACCCTGTTTTAAACCCTCATAAGAGGGAACTCCCAAAAAATATTTAGTTTCCAATAATGCCTTAAAGACATATTTTTTTTCATAGCAACTCCATACCCACTACATTTTTTCATGTTATTCCGGCTATTGTCTAACGTTTGAACTCTTTATCTCTCCGGTATTGATGCTTTTTCGTTGTAATAATCTATTATTAAATACCGTGAATAAAGCCTGTTGGACAGTAGCCGAATAAACATTACTTTTTCCCTACATGGAACTCATCAATCTGAATAGCTATCAATAGCTCTCTCTTACTTATCATTAACCTTACACATTCAAAACTAACAGCATCAAAACCATTCTAAATTGGCAAATTCTAAAAATCTTTGGCATACTTGAAAAGTTTAAAATGGAAACGCCTATAAATAATAATACAAACAAACAAATCGGCGATTCTCGAAATAATCTCAATCCATTATCAAGAGAAAGTGTAACTCCTTTTTAAACCTTAGGACTATGCCATCAGATTTCGAGAACAAATGTAAGTCATCAAAGGAATGAAAAGTAACACATATGTTTCAAAAACATAAACATATGTTTAATATTCTGTATTTCAGCACTTTAAAAAACACACATAAAAGGGTGATTTAATCCATAGTTTTTCACCTTATTAAGGGTTAAAACACGGCAAACAAAACAGCTAACCTTGTACTTTCAGGTTATTTTTATAGTCTTTAGGACTTACACCAAACATGTTTTTAAACTGTTTCGAAAAATAAGAAGCACTGTTAAATCCGGATAAATAACAGGCGTCCGCTACAGATGTTTCAGGATTTTTTAAGAGTTCTGAAGCTATTTTTAACCGGTGAATACGTATAAACTCGGTTGTGGACATACCTGTTGTAGCATTTAGTTTCCGGTGTAATTGGGTTCTACTCATAGCTGCTATATCACAAAATTCCTTGACACCAAATGAAGGATCGGTAATATGGGTTTCCAAAACACTTTGAAGAATCGTAGTAAAAGAGTGTACATTATTATTAACAACCGTGTTTAAAGGCTCAAAAATGATTTCTTTACGGTATTTTTCTTTGAGTTTTTGACGTGAACGGATAAGATTTTGAACCTTAATTTCTAAAATCTTAGCCACAAAAGGTTTGGTAATATAATCATCAGCTTGACTTACCAACCCTTGAACAATCATTTCCTCTTCTGTCAAAGCAGTCAACAAAATAAGGGGAATGTGTTCTGTCACAGGGTCGTTTTTCAATGTATTTGCCAGCTTTATACCGTCCGTTTTCGGCATCATGATATCAGAGATAATAATGTCCGGAATAACGGTTTTAGCAACGTCTATACCTTCTGCCCCATCTTCTGCTTCTTCTATATGGTACACATCTATGAAAAGACTTTTGATAAACATACGCATATCTGTATCATCTTCTACGATAAGCATAATTGGTTTACCCCATTGATCCACCTCATCCGGGTTGTCTCCGTCATTAAAAAACTCTATTGGATCATCGTGTTCCCGGAGTTTTTTAACCGTTAATTCATCAAATGAAAAATGGTTCTTGGCACAGGGAATACTCAAAGCAAATTGGATGAGCTTATCCTCAGGTTTTGTGATTTCAACATTGGTTCTGTACAATTGCGTCAATTCTTTAACCAACGCCAATCCTATACCGGTACCTTCATGACTCTTACTGTTACTATAAAACCTTTTAAAAAACTTATTGATATCCTTGACCTGATCAGGGAATACGGTATTTGATACAGAAACCCGATAATTGTCCTTGGCATCATAACAACCTATGAGCGTGATATGACCACCTTTGGGGGTAAATTTAAAAGCATTGGAAAGCAGGTTTGACACTATCATCTCAATAATATCGGGGTCAAACCATACCCGTCCGGTTTCTTCCAACTCAACATTGTATATAAAATGATTATCCACCGATCTGTACTCAAATAATTGAGCAATTTTTGAGATAAACTGGGATAAATCACCTTTAGTCGCCTTAACTTCAAATTTTCCTGCTTCAATCTTTGACAAACTCAGTATTTGATCAACCAGTAATAGTAAACGCCTTGAATTGCGGTGCATCATCTCAGCATCACGTCTTAGGTCATCAGGAATATCAGCCTTGAGCATTTTTTCCAAAGGTCCCTGAATTAAGGTAATAGGCGTACGGAACTCATGAGAAACATTCCCAAAGAATCTTGATTTCATGTTGTTGATTTCCTGAAGCTTTTCATTGAACTGTCTGAGTTTTCTTGATAAAATATATGATGTACCCAACAGAACGGTCAGTAATAAAAAGAGCAGGATAAATATGCGTTGTTGATTAATACGGGATTTTTCTACTAAGCGATTTTCCTGAGTTAAAAAGACAATTTTCCTGAGTGCTTCCTCATTCTTAAAGCGGTTTTCTATTTCCAGTATTTTAACCTCATTATTTTGCTTGGTCAGACTATCTCTGAACAAAAGTGCCTTTTCTTTGGCTAACAAAGCCTGTTCAAAATCGTTTTGTGATTTACTCCATTCAGTTAATAACTCGTAGGCCTTAAACCGGTGTTCATAGGATTGATCAAAATCAACTTTGTCAATAATTCCAGTCAAAATAGTATCTGCTTCTGCATATTCTTCCAACTTTAATAATTGTTCGCACAAGGCTATTTCCATTTCCATCACATGAAAAACATCTTGTGACTCATCCATGATATTTACCGCTTCCCGCATTAACTTCAATCCCTTTTGTCTTTTACCTTTGAGTAAAAACAACTGTCCAATAGACTTCTTACAGATAGCCTTACCTATATCAGAATCAATCTTTTCATTGTGTTTCAAGGATCTTTGGTAATAGTGCATCGCCTGATCATAATCACCGGCCATTTTTTTTACTTCACCTACATTGGCATAATTAATTGCTTGTCCTAAATTACTTTTGAGAAACTTTTCAATAAATAATGACTGCTTAAAGTATCTTTCGGCATCATCGGGTTTTGACAAGGAGAGAAAAATATTACCCAAACCATTCATGGCTACAGCTTTACTCTTCCTTAATTCTTCTTTGTACTCTATCAATTCCAAGGCTTTAAAATGGTACTTTGACGCTTCAATATTGGAAGACGTACGTCTCAGATCAGTCCCTATATTGTTGAGTGCAAATACAATCCCTAAAGTATCCTTATGCTTTTCAGCTAATTGAAGTGCCTCAAAATGGGCATCTAACGCATTTTTGTAATCAGCTACTTCACGTAGTTGGACTCCTTTATCATTGAGCTCTTGTACAGCTATTAAAATACTGTCTCCATATTCATTGGTCAGGTAAGCCTCTGAATTATGATCCTCTGCAATATTTTCCACATCATTTTTTTGACATGATGTTACCGACAGAATAAAAAGCAGTAATAATATTTTCAGAAACTTTAGCATTGTTGTAAAATAACCCCACGAAGTTAATAAAATTCTGTCATTTATCGGCTTAAAATATAGACAGATGACTGTTTTTCAGAAAAATCAAGGTTGTTTTCGTCTAATTATTACCGGGTAAAACCTGATAGTATGGTTTAGCATACGCTAAAAACTTACTGATTCATGTAACAAAACACGTTGCATCAGACACACCTATACTGACCGATATCCCTGCGTTTTAATAAACCATAGCTCCACTATCTGTTTTTATGTTGACGTTGATTTGGCTCAAAACCAGTAAAAGCATACCCCAATGCCTTAGCCTGTTTACCCCGGCAAATAAAGCCTGACTGTCGGGTTTTAGCTACTAAAACATGTATTACTATGGGTTATTTGTCAAATATATTGACAATGTTGGAAGATAATAACTAGATCTCATTCGTTGTTTAGTCTCATTCAAAAAAAACCGCTATATCCCCTTATTTATTGATAATCATTAATTTTTATTGTTCTTTAACCACCACAATCATACAAGTTTAATCATGTCTAATATTTAGACCATCCTAAACCCCAATAGCTTTACCTTAAAACACCCTCTGTCATACATGTTTTAAACTTAGACAGGCATTATAATCTATGACGTCAAAATATACACCATTAGTTAAATCACTTTTAATACCACTCTATACCGTGCTTTGCCTTGTTCTAAATGTGCCATAGCCTCGTTAACTGCGGCTAAAGGAAATTCTTCAACAATAGGATAAATTTGATGCCTTACACAGAAATCAAGCATTGTTCTGTTTAAAGCCGGACTTCCCAGCGGGCTGCCCCCTAGTCTTTTTTCCCCGCCAATCAATGAAAAGGCAGGAATCGATAATGGCTCCAATACCGCCCCGACATTGTGAAACGTTCCTTTAGGAGCAAGCGTGGACAAATAAGCATTCCAGTCTAAGGTAACATTGGTTGTATTGAGAACAAAGCTAAGTTGCCCACGTAAGGTCTTTAATTCTTTGGGATTTCTTGAATTTACGACCCGCGAAGCACCCATAGCGAGAATATCTTCCTTTTTATCGGGATTGGAACTAAAAGCCACAACCTCACAGCCCCAATGGTGTAAAAATTTTATCGCCATATGTCCTAACCCTCCGATACCTATGACCCCCACTCTGTCTGTAGGTTTGACATTATTGAGTACAATAGGATTAAACACTGTAATACCCCCACAGAGCAAAGGACCTGCTTTGGCCATGTCTATACCTTCAGGCAGGAGAATAGCCCATGACCAATGTACACGCACATAATCAGCAAAGCCACCATGACGCCCTACGATGGTTTCCTGCTGTTCAGCACACAGATGATGATGACCTTCCATACATTGCTGACAGTGCATGCAAGACCCTGAATTCCAACCCACACCAACCCGGTCGCCTACTTTAATATTTTGGACATGGGAGCCTACCCGTACAACTTCGCCGGTAATTTCATGTCCCGGCACCAATGGGTAGCTTGTTCGCCCCCAATCATTGTTGAGCATACTTAAATCTGAATGGCATATACCACAGTAATGTACCCTGACATCCACCTCATCGCTCCCTATTTCCGGTAAATCATACTTAAATGCCTGTAATTTTCCTTTAGGCTCATAAGCCGCATATGCATGAACTTTCATGTGTTTACTTTTTATTGTTTTTTTAATGGTCACCTATAACCTCTTTGGGTTCATATACTTTTTCGCCACCTACATAAGTCATCAAAACCTTAGTGTCTAATATAAACTCTTCGGGAACAGTCATCAAATCCCGGTCAAGTACAATAAAATCAGCAAATTTTCCGGTTTCAAGACTTCCCTTTTCAATTTCTTCAAAGCTACCTTTAGCCGCCCAGATGGTCATCCCTCTTATAGCTTCTTCACGGGTTAAAGCATTTTCCGTTTGGAAACTACCTTCGGGATAACCCTTAGAAGATTTTCTTGCTACAGCGGCATAAAACGTGAATAATGGATTGACTTCTTCAATAGGAAAATCAGTACCCAACGGGATCCAACCGTTTTGAATCAACAACTGTCTGTAGGCATACGCCGATTCAACACGTTCTTCGCCCAAACGCTTCTCTGCCCAGGACATATCCGACGTGGCATGTGTAGGCTGTACTGACGGTATAATACTGTACCGCCCGAACAGTTCAAAATCTTCCGGTGCGATAACCTGAGCGTGTTCTATGCGCCAACGACGGTCATTGCCTTCCGACAACAGCTCACTGTACACTCGTAACACTAAACGGTTAGCCGCATCACCTATGGCATGTGTGTTGACCTGAAAACCATGCGTATAGATGGTTTTTATTTTTTCTTTAAAATCCAGGGTGTCTAACAACAATAAACCACGGTTACCGGGGTCATCTGTATAATCTTTTAACAAATAAGCGCCACGTGAACCCAAAGCGCCATCAGAATAAAATTTAAATCCGTTGACATGCAAACGATCTGTTTTGATTTCCCCACGCTTGATAAGGTAATCAATATGCTCTTTGCTTTCAGACAGCATGATGTTCAAGCGGATTTTAAGCGAACCATCCTCATGCATACGCTCTATAGCCTCCACTAATTCAGCTTCTAAACCGGCGTCAACAACACTCGTCAAACCGAGCGCCAAACACTCTGCCTGAGCATCTGTCAATATTTGACTTACCTGATTCTCGTTGGGTTTAGGAATAATTGTCGCCATTTTATCTTTGGCCATATCAATAAGCACACCGGTCAATTGGCCGTTTTTAACCAATAAATTGCCACCGGCAATTTTTGTGTCGACGGTATAGCCGGCAATCTCCAGTGCTTTCTGGTTGACAATAGCCGCATGACCGTCTATTCGCGTGAGATAAACGGGACGGTCCGGATATAACGCATCGAGTTTTTCCTTGGTTGGAAACTCTTTGATATCCCAATCATTCTGATCCCAACCACGACCTGTAAGCCAGCCATCCGGATGTTCTTTGGCAAAGGCATTGAGTATTTCAATAGTCTCATCCCAACTTTTGGCCTTACGCAAATCGGCTATCTGCCCGACCTTTCCTAAACCAAAAAAATGGGCATGCGCATCCATAAATCCCGGCAGAATAATATTATCTCCTGCATCAAGCGTTTCACCGGCTGTATAAGCCTTAGCGACCTCTTTATAAGTTCCAACAGCTACAATTCTACCGTCTTTAATCGCCATAGCCTCAGCCGTGTCAAAGTTGTCATTGACCGTATAAATGGTTTTGGCTTTTACAATAAGATCGGCTTTTTGTTGACAAGAGGAGAATGTTAACGTTAACAGAATAAGTACAGGAATGAGTAATTTCATAGTGTAATGCTTTAGAAAATTGACAATAGCACAAAGTTACATGAAAAGTTTGAGACGGGAGTGGGGAGTGGAGAGGTTGCAGTAGGCAGTGGAGAGTAGGCAGTAGGCAGTGAACAGTGACAGCTAAAAACTAAAAGCTAACAACCAACAGCTAAAGGCCAATAACCAACAACTAAATAAAGAAATTCCAAACCAAGCCAAAACGCACAGTAAAGTCTCTGTACGGTTGTGTAGGGGTGGTTAAGTATTTACCGCCATCCCATAGCGAATTGAGGTTTTCCAATTTAAAGAACAAGCGTGTTTTTTTAACCTGCCCGTTGACAAAAAAATCCAATAAAGGATACCCCCCTGTTTTAGTGTGGTTCTGCACATAAAATTCGTTAATCAACGGATTGAATTCATCCGCATAATATTTGGTAAAATATTTAACGGTTAAGCCGGTTTGCAGGTATAACGGATTGCCTTTAAAAACATAACTGGTATAATACAAAGAGTTTTGGGTGACAAAATCCGGAAGGTGCAATACACCACTACCATTGGCTACTTTTTGGTACATCATAGTGTTTTCTAAAGACCATTTACGCCATTCCAGGGTTTTATGAGCTTTGACTTTGAGGTAACTCAGGTTATTATCGGCTTGTGCCGGTTGGCTTTGGGCATTGTAATAGGTATAGTTATCCAAATTGGTAAACACGACTGAGGCATCTAATAATTTATCGGACAAGAAATCAAATTTCAGGACACGGGTTCGTTGATTTTTCAGAGCATTATACCAATTATAGTCAGTATAAGCACTCTGGTAAAGTAAACTATTGAACTGGGGACTTTCTGATTTGACCAGCAATGTGGCACGCATGTCAAATAAGCTGTCTTTGGGCTTAAACGATGCTGTTCCGGTAAGGTAATTACCATTGAACATACCCTCAATAATAGTTCCCGCTTTGGCATTTAACCCAAATGTTCTGAATCTCGCTTGCCACCGGGCATGAGTAGAAATGTTATAACCTTTGAGCCTGGCAGGAATAGTCAAGTTTTCCAAATGGATGATATTGTCATAACCATAGTTGTACTGTGTATGCTGAGCCTTGACCCGCAATTGTCCCAAAAGCCACGGCGCTTTTAGTTCTGCAAAGGCAGCATTGGAGGTTTTAAAATAATAAGTACTGTCTGCAACCGTTTCAGTATAAGAGTCACCGTAAAACGGATTGGCTTTGTTCTGATTGTATGTATAATGCTGCCTGTCATGAGCAAACTCATGACCCAACTGCAAATAAGAGACTTGTTGATGCAGTGAGTCTATACCGTGATACCAAAGATTATAACCGTGTTCGAGAAAATACGTCCGGGATTTTAAACGGCTTTCAGCATCGATAAACCGGGTTTCTAAACGTTCCCGATCCCGGTACCTCTCATCATTTCCGGCATATAACAACAGTGAAGCCTCCGTCAGCCCGCCATTTTCCTGATGATAGAGGTTCTGACCGGTATAATGTGACCGCATGATATAGCGGTTGTTTTTGGTTTGATAGGATGCCGTCAATCGTAAATTCTGATGACTGGCCAGGGCATTTCTGTAGTCACCCAAAGACCTCAACCCTTTAAAAGCCACAGAAAGATTGAGCTGTGGATTGATGTTCATCGTGAGCATAGAATTGAGTAGCTGACCCTGCTGAATACCGGTTTGAAAAAACAACTCGGTAGTCGGTGTGGGCACCCGGTAATAGTTGACCTGCTCCTTACTGTAATAACCGTACTGCTTGGCTCTTACTCCTATATTGGGCAGTATATTGATTGGTGTAAAATCATAACCCAATTTATTATAAGTCTGACCCAGATTATGCAAAGGCATTAGCTCAAAAGTACTCTTGCGGATAGCGTTAAAATGTCTTTCTTTTTTGATGGAAAGCGTTGTATCTACAATAGTCGTATCTTTAGCGTAGGAGATAATTTTATAGTCTGTATAGTGGGTTTGGGCATCATATACAATCTCTTGCTCATCGGAAAACGGATCATTGAGCGAGTCGTTCATCATACGGCCATTGGTCAGTCTCCCGGAAGCTTTATTCCCGCTCAGCTTTATCTGCCCCCAACTCTGAGTTGTGAGGGTTAGCAGTACAACGATAAGCATTAACTGACGCATGATGGATGATTTGGAACAAAATTACATCTTTATCAATAGGATAAAGCTAACAAGCACCAAAAATATGTATCTTGCCCGTTCAAACCTGACAAAAACATGTTAAAATTAAAGATCAACGCCCATTTGACCGAAGCCGGCACCGATGAAGCAGGACGTGGTTGTCTTGCCGGCCCTGTAGTCGCAGCCGCAGTGATTCTCCCCGATGACTTTAGTCATGAATGGCTCAATGATTCTAAGCAAATCAATGAGAAACAACGTTTGGCATTGAAACAAATCATAGAAACTCAAGCACTGGACTATGCAGTGGCTTTTGTATCCCATAAAGAAATAGACCAACTCAACATCTTAAGAGCGTCTATCACCGCCATGCACAGAGCCTTGGATCAGTTGACCAGTAAAATAGATCTTATTGCTGTGGACGGTAATAAGTTTACACCCTACAAAAACATCCCTTTTCAAACAGTAATCAAAGGAGATGCGACCTACCAACATATTGCAGCCGCCTCTATTCTGGCAAAAACCTACAGAGATGATTATATGTTGACATTACATAAGAAACATCCGCATTACGGCTGGGACTCTAATAAGGGCTATCCTACCAAACAACACCGGGAGGCCATCATCAAATACGGGGCTACTGAATTCCACCGGAAGTCTTTCAGGTTGGTTCCGGAACAATTAAAACTTGATTTATAGATTTTGGCTGTTGGTTGTTAGTGGGTGGTCTGCAGTTGGCAGTCTGCAGTAGGTAGTGGGTAGTAAGCAGTGGGCAGTGGGCAGTAGGCAGTTGCTAAAAGCTAAAGGCCGATAAAAGTGGGCTGTTTCTTTACTTAATGTTTAAAAGCTAATAACCTCATAGTAGTTCAGTTATATCAAGGATTTTTGCGTATGTACTAACGATGAGGTGCCATCGCGAAGCTTTGGCACCTCACCGGCGCGGGCTATAGCCCATTCACTTACTTAAAAAATACTTCGTATTTTTACATTTAGAAACCGGGCATAGCCCGTGCTGTTGTGTACAATAAATACAGAACTGAAAAATTATTCCTTATAATAATAGGAAAAAAGCAAGTCTTTATCAGGAAAGATATGATGATTAAAAACAAATTACTTTTTATAGTACTTACTCTGTTCTTATGTAAATCCATTTTTGGACAGACAAAGCCCGAAATAAATATAAGGTTCTCGAAACTTTACGCCACATATGAATTCATCCAAAAACTGTCCGAAAAATATCCTAATAATTTCTACAAGGAAACTTTCAATGATTCAAAATTTAATACAGAAGAATATAAAGGTTTAATCAAACGCTTCGATACTTTAAGGATTTATGAAACCTATGAGTTTCAGGGTTATCCCATCGAACAAAAAACACCAGGAACAACTACGAACATCCTAAAAAAGAACCTCATTTTAAGTCAAAACCTAAACGATTTTAAGAAACAGGCATTCGGAATAGTACCCAGTTCGGAGTTATTGGCTTTTTGCAATATAATAGAAAACTTTGAACCTGTTTATGACGAATTGGTATACTCAAAAAACAAGGATAAGTTCACGGAAAAAGTCAATCAACTTTCAAAATTTGTAGCCAATTCACAAACGAAAAGTTTTTTTCAAAAAGGATTGGTTTTTTACGGAACAGAATGGGATTTTGCTATTCCGTTTGAAATCGCAATAGTTCCATCATTAAGCCAACGTGGATTTACGGCTACAACATTTTTGAACAATGCAGTCAGCGAAATGCAACTGGACTTTGAGTCATATGATGTCCTTTTAAGCGTTTTAATGCACGAGATTTATCATATTCTCTATGATGAACAATCTTTAGACACCAAATTATACATAAAAAAATGGTTCAATAAAAATGATTCCAAAAACTCACAATACGCGTTTTTGCTACTCAACGAAGTTTTGGCAACCGCTCTTGGCAATGGATTTGTTTATGAACAACTGAACGGAAAATTAGATGAAGATGATTGGTATAACGTTAAATACATCAATGAAATGTCAAAGAAAATTTATCCTACAGTTAAACAGTATTTAACTGAACGAAAACCTTTGGACAAGAACTTTGTTGACCAATATATTTCAATTTACGACAATAACTTTCCGCAATGGCTCAACGAATTGGACAATATTTTGACCTATCGCTATATCATAGCTGACAATACTCAAAATTTCGACTTTTTCTTGAAGAATTACCCAAGAACAAGTGTGTCATATATGAGCAATAAACTAACTCCCCAAGGATTGGAACGCATGAAAGAAAGACCTTTGACGAAGATTGTCCTTATTTCAAGTGAAAACCTTGAAAAGTTGAAAATGGTCAAAAACGCATTTCCCGAATTAAAAAACTGGAAGTATGATGCAAATCTGGAATTTGTACATTTTGAGAATCTTGCGGACAAAACCAAGCTCATCATAGTCAACGCGAAGGAACAAGGAACCTTTCAGGTATTGGAAAAAAAATTTGAAAACAGAAAAATTGAATAAAATATGGCACACAATAAACAGGACTATAAGTGGTGCAAATCACGACAACTGTCGCGAGCGCATTTTAACCCAACAAATCTTATTGCTGATTTTTGCGTAATTTTGAAAAATTAAAACAAAACTTGACTCAGAGCGGTGCTGAGGTTAAAGTTTTGGGCTTTTTTATCCGGTACTGCTTATACACTAGACCGTTACTACAGAATACTCCGCTATCACTCCGTCTTCTGCCACATCACCTCAATGCTTCGCCAATGATGTATGAGGCCCTCCGTTTCATTTCTAACTTCATACATCATCGGTTAAACATCATTTGCTTAGCACAAAAATACTGCTTATATTGCGCTCAGAAAACATTATTTAGCAGTTAGGCGTTAATCAATATTGAATGATAATACCTCTTTATAAACAATTAAAACTAAATAGAAAATCATGAAAAAACTAGTAGCAGAATTTATCGGTACAATGTGGTTAGTACTTGGAGGGTGTGGAAGTGCTGTTTTAGCAGCAGGAGTTCCAGATATTGGAATAGGACTTGTTGGAGTATCTCTTGCTTTTGGACTTACAGTATTAACAGGGGTCTATGCATTGGGACACATTTCAGGAGGTCATTTTAATCCAGCAGTATCTATAGGCTTATGGATTGGAGGAAGATTTGATAAGAAAGATTTACTGCCTTATATTGGTTCGCAAGTATTAGGAGGAATTTTTGGAGCAGCTATCTTATACTTAATCATAAGTAGCTCTGCTGATTTTTCAGGAGTAGGTTCAGCACCTGGTGCTTTTGCAACAAATTTTTATGATGCCAATGTATATGGAGTAAACTATGGAATGATAGGAGCATTAGTAACAGAAATCGTTATGACCTTTATGTTCTTAATCGTAATTCTTGGAGTAACTCACAAGAATGCTTCCCCCGGTTTTGCAGGGATGGCAATTGGTTTAGCTTTAACATTAATTCACCTAATAAGTATTCCTGTAACAAATACATCTGTAAACCCAGCAAGAAGTACAGCAGTCGCCATTTTTACTGATACAAATGCAATGGGTCAATTATGGTTATTTTGGGTAGCTCCAATTGTGGGTGCAGCCTTGGCAGGATTAGTTTACAAATTCATTGCACCAGAAAATAAATAATTAAAACAATAGTAAACTACAGTTACCGTTGCACAACACTTTTATAAGCTCAAAATTTTAATAAAAACGACTTTGTTTAAGTCATTTTAAGCGAGGATATTATTATTTTGGGGGTGAATTTATCCTCCAAAACTTTATTACTGATTTTTGTGTAATTTTGAAAAATTAAAACAAAACTTGCCTCAGAACGGTGCTGAGGTTAAAGTTTTTGGCTTTTTTATCCGGTACTGCTTATACAGCAGACCATCAGGAAATATTTGAAATGAGTATTTTCAATCGAAAAACAAAAAAGTGAACTAGATAGTATAATGTATGGATAAAAACATTGCCCAATCATACATATAAGCTACAGAATTTCACATACTTAATTCATAGTTCTAAATAAAAAAACAAGCCTATGAAAAATGATAAAATTTTAAATGTTTTTGCAGTATTAATACTTATAATATCAATACTATGGGGTTTACTAATGCTTTCAGATGCCCCTTTAAGCTGGAAGATAGAACGCTTTATGGGTAATAATATGTTATTTTGGATGTCGTTTTTACCTTTAATGTCTGTTATACTTTCTTTTATATCTTTAAAAAAGACTAAAAACCTGTATGCAAAAGTCATTTTTGTCGTCTCTTTAATATATTTTATTCTAATGTCGTTATTGATGTTGTATATTTCGGGTTTGGGGTCAAGTTGGAAAAATTAAGACGAGACTAGGTAAAAAACAAGTCTTTTTTACATCGTACTTAATCCTTTGATTAACATTGTGAAAGCAAGAATCACAACTACGACCATAGCTCTTATCATTACTCTTTTTACTTGTATAATTGGGTTGAACGTTTTAAGGTGGAATCTATTGGGAAAGGACACATTCACTAAAGCCATCAAACAGCTTATAAAGGTAATTATCCCTTTTACACGCATTTGCAGTTGTCACAAATTTGAAATCTTCAATATATACTTGGTTTGTAGCTGTTAGCCTTTGGCTTTTGGCAGGCAATGGGCTGTCTTTAACCTCGAATACAGCACAATTATAGTAGTAACAGTTGTATCATTTACGATATCAAAATGCTTGTTATTGATATTTGCGTGCAAATAAAGTTTATATTTGCGTGTATACTAACGCTGAGGTCTCATGGCTTCGCAATGGTGTCTCAATGGCGTGGGGTTTCTCGACTCATTATGGTAAGCCCTTCGGAACTACACTCATCATGGGCTTTACGCCATCCCAATTTGGAGAACAGCGAGAAGTCGAGGGCCAGATAGGCAAAATATAAATCAACAAAACAAACAATTATGATTACAAAACTATTTGCACAAAAAATGTTTGAAGGATTTTCTATTCAACGTTGGAATGATCGCATTAGACCTATTGATTTAAATGAAATGGATAAATCTGCTTTCAAAATGATAATAGCATATTTTATTGCTAAATATGAAGAACAAAAAGGCACAGTAATAAACTGGAACAAAATAATATCAGCTGGCTTCTTTGAGTTTCTTAAAAAAGTTGTACTATCTGACATTAAAGCCCCTGTTCATAGAAAAATAAAAGAAGAGTATCCTGATGAGTTTAAGGAACTAAATTCTTGGGTTGTAGAACAATATGATACAATAATCGACAATAAAAAAATATTGAATAATTTTTCAAAATTCTTAAGTGAGAAAGAAGATTTAGAAGATATAAATTATAGAATTTTAAGAGCTGCACATAAATATTCAAGTTATCGTGAATTTGAAATAATTAAAACATTAAATCCACCTTCTCCAAATCTTGAAAAAGTTGAAAAAGAACTATTAAATGACTTACACGATTTTCTTGACTTTAAAGGATTGCAGTTACTTTTGACCAAACAGCAACTTTTTGAATTAGTAACTATTATTGAACAACTTAGATTTCAAGTGAGGTGGAGCCAAACACCAAGAATTCCAAGAACTTCTGTATTAGGTCATTCATTTCTTGTTGCTTCTTTCTCTTTTGTTTTGAGTTATGAACTTGGTATTGAATTGTGCGATAAAAGAATTTATAATAATTTCTTTTGTGGTTTATTCCATGATTTACCAGAAGCAGTGACGAGAGACATTATTTCACCAGTGAAAAGAGCTACAAAAGCATTGCCTGAGATAGTTAGCAAAATTGAAGATCTGATTTTAGAAAAAGAGTTATACCCGTTAGTTGATCATCAATTTATTGATGAACTTAAGTATTTTACAAAAGATGAATTTGATAATAAAGTCAAAATTGATAATAATATCAAAAAAGTCGAGTTTGAAGAAATTAATGAAAAATATAATGAAGATAAGTATTATCCATTAGATGGGAAAATTATAAAATTAGCAGATGAAATGGCTGCATTTTTAGAAGCTTATCAATCTATTCAATATGGAATAAAATCAACACATATTAATGAGGGGTTAACATATTTGAAAAATAAATATAAAGAAACAAATAATATTAATGGTCTTAAAGTTAAGAGATTTTTCAAAGAGTTTGAATCTTAAATACTTTGCTTAATACAATAGGACTATAAGTGAATTACGATAGCTATTGGGACAGCATGTATGTAGTCCAAGTTGAACTATATCCCGTGTTTAGGGGATTTCCCTATGCACTTAATACAGTTTTTTAGAAGTTTTTGGTTTAGGCATTTGTTAGTTGTGGTTAGATTTTAGAGCTTTTACTACAACTTTTGTATGTTTTTGAAGTTACATCCCCTTTTACACGTATTTGCAGTTTTTACAGTTAAAACCTCACATCTCCCCTCCACCCCAAACGCAAAAAACCCCGAAAAAATCGGGGTTTTAAAAAATTATTCAATCACGCTTTAGCCTAAGAAAGGGTATCTGTAATCTGAGGGTGGTAAAAAGTTCTCTTTAATCGAACGGGTATTGACCCAACGTAACAGATTCCATACACTACCGGCTTTGTCATTGGTTCCTGAACCTCTGGCACCGCCAAAAGGTTGTTGACCTACCACAGCTCCGGTCGGTTTATCATTGATATAGAAGTTACCCGCAGAATCGACCAACTTACGTTGTGCCAATTGGGTCGCATAACGGTCATAACTAAAGATAGCACCGGTCAAGGCATACATACTTGTATTGTCAATGGTATCAAGAACAGCTTCCCACTCTTCGTCTTCATAGACATAAACGGTCAAGACAGGGCCGAACAATTCTTCTTCCATAGTGACATAGTGAGGATCTTTGGCCAGAATCACCGTAGGACGGATAAAGTAACCGACTTCATCAGAATACTCACCACCGATGATGACTTCTGCATCTTTATCTTTTTTAGCTCTTTCTATAAATCCGGTTAGGTTTTCATAAGAACTGCGGTCAATCACGGCATTGATAAAGTTAGACGGATCTTCTGTGGTACCCATTTTCATGGATTCTACTTGTTCTTTCAATACTTTATAGACTTTAGTCCACATTGATTTAGGAATATAAGCTCTTGAAGCGGCAGAACATTTTTGTCCCTGATATTCAAAAGCACCTCTGGCTAAAGCGGTTGCAACTTCTGTCGCGCAAGCTGACGGATGCGCCCATACAAAGTCTTTTCCTCCTGTTTCACCCACGATACGCGGATAATATTTATAGTTATCCATATTGTTACCTATAAGTTTCCAGAAGCTGTTGAATACCTGAGTAGAACCGGTAAAGTGAACCCCTGCAAATTCAGGGTGTTTCATCACCACTTCTGTAATCATACTGGAACGTCCGGTAACCATATTGATGACACCATCCGGGACACCGGCTCTTTTAAAGATTTCCATCAATACATCTGCAGAGTAGATTTGGGTACGGGCTGGTTTCCAGATCACCACATTACCCATCAAGGCAGGTGCTGCCGGTAAGTTTCCGGCAATAGCCGTAAAGTTAAACGGGGTAATGGCATAGACGAAACCTTCCAAAGGACGGTACTCCATACGATTCCAGATACCGGGAGATGATTCCGGTTGGTTTTTATAAATATCGGTCATAAACTGTACGTTGTAACGTAAAAAGTCTATAATCTCACAAGCCGAGTCTATTTCTGCCTGATATACGTTTTTGGACTGGGCAATCATTGTTGCCGCATTCAGTTTAGCTCTGTACGGTCCTGCAATAAGTTCAGCCGCTCTTAAAAAGATTGCTGCACGTTCTTCCCAAGGCATGGCCGCCCATTTTTTACGGGCTTCGAGGGCTACTTTAACTGCTTTTTCTATATGTTCTTGTTCTGCTTGATGGGCTACACCTAAATCGTGTTTGATGTCGTGAGGTGGATGTAAACTCACTGTTTTTCCGGTGCGGATTTCTTCGCCACCAATATAGGCAGGAATGTCCACTTTTTTATTGTACAGCTCACGATAAGCTGCCAATAAGTTCTTAATATCTTCACTACCGGGAGCATAATCTCTTACCGGTTCATTTTTGGCTATAGGTGCCGTAAAAAATCCATTTGACATGATAATAATGTTAAGGTTATAGAAAGTTTACAAATATATAAAATCAAACCGGGCTAAAACCTGATATTGTCAATGATTTTATACTAAAACGACATGACAATCTTTCATTTTAGTGTTTTAACAATTATTTTAGGCTTTAAAACAGAAACACTAAAAACGAAACGGCAACAAAACCAAACAATGCGATACAGAAGTACACCACACTCATCAAAAAGAGTTTTACCAGGGTTTTAAAGCGTCCCTGCTGGTAAAAATTACGCAGCGTTTTATAGAGGTAAAAAAAGAATCCTACAACAAAGAGAGACTTAAAAAATTTAACGTTGAATATAAAATTCAGGAGATAAGAGAGCAAAAGCAAAATAAAAAAGACTGATTGCAAGTGAAAGAGTACAATCAGATGTTCCGAATAAGAATATGGCGAACGGATGTAGATAAGCCAGAAGAAAAATGCCAAAACAGGCAATAAAAAGAACATGGCTATTGAGGTTTGTGAATAAATCTCATCTGCAAACTCAGATAAACCTTTTTCACTTCTGTTAAACCTTTCATTGAATTCCTGACCTTTTTGATAGAGGAAAATATTGTATTTGGTCTTACGGAACTTCAAACTATCCAACGCCTCCAAAGGCTTTACATCCGGATAATTTTTTGAATATTTTTGAAATTGAAAAAATCTAATCCTAGAAGAATTTATCGTTATCCCTTGATTGACATTTTCCTTAACGAGATAATCATGGTCTTCCAAATAGTCGTCCAGGATCTTTTGCGCATTACCTGCTTTTACTGCATTGGACGTCATTTGAGATATATCCAGGCCTGCGACACCTTCATTGCCCTCCAGACTATCTAATTGAGGCAAAACACTGTTGACCCCCATCATTAAAAGCCTGTTATATATAGAATCCTCTTTGCGGATAACAATCAGTGAATCTTCAGGGTTTTGTTTGATCTGTTCAAACACAGAATCCAACTGTATCACATAGGTGCGCTTAAAGGAGTCCACATCATCGGAAACGTCATTATCTAATCCAAAAGCATTGCTGAACTCTTTGTCATCTGATGCAACCGCAAGGTTATTGTATGTTTCAATCATATTAATCAATCCCAAAACAAAAAAAAACACAATGGAGGTGTGTAAAAACAACTGAAACGGATTCATATACCGTTTACGCTTACCTTGTATATAATCTTTACTTACTTTGCCGGGTTTAAGCAATAAAGGTATTAAGGTTCTGAAAAACAGACTGTCAAAAGCAAAAAAACCATTGAAAAACTGGACAATCACTTCCCATAGATTGATACGTCTGTAATCATTTTTTTGTCCGCATTCAGGACAAAAATTTTCTTCGCCATTCAATGGGTAATCACAATTTCTACAAATGATGCCTTTATGAGATTTCGGTTTTCTAGCCATTATAAAACAGAGACATAAACACTGGGTTAGCTATTTGTTTGTCGTCAATACTTTCAGGAGATTGCATATAAGCATCCGGCGTTTCAATATGTATTAAAAAAAGTTTAAGCTGCAAACGATGGATGACAATCATCAAGGACGTATTTGGTTATGACTGCCAAAAATAATAGAATTCAGACTAAATTACAATAATCTTATTGCGACAGATTGCGGGAACTGCCCACTCCATATCCAATCACTCTGTCATAATTACTGCCAAATTTAGCGTAATACACCAATACCTGGTAATCATTTTCGGTTGCGTCATAAGAGCCGTTGATCGATTGGGCATTGATGACATCATCGTTTCCTACCGATACATATGTATAGTTATAAAAACCTTGTTTGAGTAAGATGTCTGCCTCATAAGTTTGCGTTTCAGAATGGTAAGTCATTTGGTTTTCACCGGTGAGTTGGTAGTTATTAAACGCACCATAGACATAGACTGTCTCCCCGATGATTTCACTTGTTTTAAGAGAAAAATGCACCCAGGTATAATCCGCCTCTGTATTAGAATCGTCGGCTTTAATATTCCGCACAACAAAAGCCCCATTGACATCAGGATAATAGGTATAAGGCTGAGATTCCCGGGGTTCATCGACATAGAGTAAACTCCTGTACAGATCTTCTCCCGATACCACACGGGCAACTGTATTATTGGTCATGAGTAATTCTTTGGTATCAAAATTCAAAAACTCATTGCCGCCCCAGAAAGACGTTTCTTCATCATATTTATAAATCAGCTGGTCAGGTCTCATAAATTGGGGTTTCAATCCCTCAACTTTTGTAGAAAAATCAAAATTCTGATAAATAACCGGGAAAATCTCTTCCTGTGGGCTGGTAATTTTTACGCCCGGATAATTGATGACAAATTTTACGGTTTGCTGGGTGTCAATATACATCATATCCCGCGTTCTATGTACTGAAACACCTACTGTAGTCAAAGGCTCATAAATGATGAAATAGCGTGTAAAGATTACATTATCGTCTATATCCAAAATACTCAGCCTGTAGTTCCCACTGATCAGAAACCGCGTGTTTTTATTAGGCAAAGTCACTTGGTAGTTAGTGTAATATTGCAAGGTATTGAACGAATTATTATAGTTGTAAATCTTTTCTTTTTCATACCCGCTCACATACTCTGTAGGCAATAAATCTGAGGTATTCCAATCTTTGTCACAGTGCTCCACCATATAATAATAGTTTTTCTCATCGCCTTCGAGGTCGTCAAAACTCAACGTAATAGAACCATCCTTTGAAATAACCGGAACATAGGGATTGGTCTCAGTTCCTGTCAATTGAATACTCTTGATATAATCCGGCGGTAAAACAATGTCCTGAGCGGTAACCACAAATGTCAGGGTTGCCAATAGAGTTACGAGAAGTGCTTTCATACAGCTAATGTTTATGGTTAAACCCGGATGATACTTATAGAATGGGTCTGTATTGTTCAATATAATGTTATTTAACGACTTTAAATCCCATTGATGCGGGCAAACAGCTTACTATCAGCCCGGAGTAATGGTATAAATATTCCGGACCAAGATACCACAAAAATAGTTCCAATCTTATCAGCGGCATCCAAACAGGAAACGATTTACCTGTCTTAAAACATCCTTCAGTCCTACCGGAATCAGATTATTTTTTCTTAATTCTGAAGACTGCCGTTTGTTGCTTTTGACCAATGACCTTTAAGACATATACACCGCTTGATAATTCTGACATATCAACCCCGTTCAGATGCTTGTCTTCAACAACCTTGAGTTGTCTGCCATTGAGGTCATAGATAAGCACTTTACGGATACTGACACCACTTTCCGGCTTAATGTTAATGATACCGGAAGTGGGATTCGGATAAAGCACTATTTGTTTACTGAAACCATCATCAATCGCTGACGTTATATTTTCAATCGTTATTGGCACACATGCCACATTGTTATTTTCATCGCTTTCATTGAGACCGGCATCGGCATCAGCAACACATAAAATATAGTAGGCACCATTAGACGTATTGACAGGAATAGTCAAGGTTTCATTCACCGTATGTGATGGATTATCACTGCCCAGACCCACAATAGCGTCAGACAGATAAATGTCATTATCGCTAAAAGAACAATCGGAAGACAGATAATATGCCAATGTAAAATCCGGCAAGGCGGAATCCGGCTGATTTCCCGAATAGTTCATCGTAGCATAGACGGTTACTTCACCACCGGAATATATGGTTTCAGGCGTAACAGATACATCTGTTAAGTAAATGTCTTCGTCTCCACCGGCTTCTTCAACAGTCACATTGATGCAATAACTGTTATTTAATGTATTTTGTTCATTCTCCACTTCATCAATATAAACACAGTAATCAAATGTCCCGGCATTTGAGAACACATAACCCGGGAAATACGTGGTCTGAGTAGCACCCGGAGCTAAGGATGTTGACGAATCTGAACCTACTGTTGTATTATTGATCTTATAGTCAAGAGAAATGGGCGTGGCAGTGGCATCCCCAACATTTTTTATCTTGACATATAAATCCACTGCTTCCCCAACCACGGGATTTGACGGTGTTGTCCACATATCCATAATCACCATATCGGGATATTCTGAAGTACTTGCGCCGGTTGTAAAGGCTCTTGGCTTTAAATAATAGGAACTCATACCATCTACAAATAGTCTGACCGTCCAATAATATGTTGTATTGGGTTGGGGCGGATAAGGCGAACTATTGGTCCATGTATAATTGGTATTACCGGCAGTATTCCGGTTAACTCTTATGGTTGAGGATTCATCGGTAGAAGACGTAAATCCATCTTCCTTGGTCCAACCGGAATCTGAAGTTGACACCTGAATTCTATACTGGGGTGAAGAGCCACCATCTGAAGACCAATCAAAACTCACCGGCATGGCTACATCATTGGCATTGACCCCGGGCGTATTGGCACTTAAGGTTAAAAAGTGCATCCACCGTTCCCATGGCAGACTACCGGGGCATGAGGTTGAGGTGCCGGGCATATCGTTATGACCTCTGATACCGGGTAAGGATCTGGTCATTGGAATATAAAAGATATCGCAAAAATACCGCGACATTCTGGCTGATTCATTTAACATATAGAAGCTATACCATAAGTCCGGATTGGCAATTGTAGCTTCGTGTTCTACCCCAATCGACCTTGAATTGTTGTACGGGTAGCCATAAACCCCACAATGCCAGGCAGTATCATAGACACTTACTGTCTGGGTAATCTGCCCGTCACTGGACCGGATAACAAAATGGGCACTGGCTTCTGCACTACAATTGTGAAACCACGAAATGGCACCGGCATAGGTTCCTGTTCCAATCCAATGATTAACCCAAGTATCTACACTGTAATTCCGGCCAACGGTATAATTACAGGATATCAAATCTGAAATTGCAAATTCATATTCAGAAGACTTAGCTTGGCTTGGAAATACAAATTTATTACCGGCGCTTATCCTTTGGTCAATTTGATTTTCAACCGGATCAATGATGATGGTTTCATCCCATAAAGTTTTACTCGTCACCCCTTCTTTTAATTGGTCAAAGTACCTTTTGGCTTGCATCTCTCTTAAATCCTCGCTAATCAAACCCGTGAATTTTTTGACGGGCTTAAACCAATCCTCAAGAGAGGCATAATTCTTTTGTTCTCCTCCGGCATAATGCGCTAAGAGAGCGGCTGCACCTAAGATGTTGTACTTGGGATTGTCCTTTAAAATCTGTTTATCCAATCCTAACAGTCGTGAGGCTTCTGTCAATGTGTTACAATAATCATTCTCTACCAGATGCATTATACCCCATCCCCTGTCTATACTTGGTCCTATCTGAACCCAGTTACTTTCAACCTGTCCGATAATCATCAACAATTCCAAAGGCACACCGTATTGTTCAGAGGCTGTTTTGAAATACGTTTCTATGGTTTTTACCGAAGGATGCGGTTTATCCAAATAGCCTTTCCAATGTGCATAATCTTCGGATTTATAAATAGCTGTATCTGTTTTAGTAATCACATGATCAACCAAGGATGATAAATCCTTTTGAACAAAAATCTCTTTTTCTTGGGAACATACAACATTAGAAAAAACTAATGACACAAGCACTAACCATATATTTTTATTCATCATGTGTCTTTTTAAAATTAAACGTTAATTCAGCTTATTTCTTATTCTATTTGTTCACCCTCTTTATACATCTTGGTTTCTCTGATCGTTCCATCGGCGTTATACAACACAACTTTCCCATCCCTTTCTCCATGTTTAAAGTGAATTTCAGCACTTAATCGGCCTTGTTCATCATAGCGTTTCCACAGGCCATCCCGATAATTGTTGAGATACAAACCTTTCATTTTAAGCACGCCATTCTCAAAGAAATATTCCCATTCACCAGTTTTATCGCCCCTGTCAAACGTTCCTAGCTTGTAAACTTTGCCGGTCTCATAATTTTCACGAAAAGACCCATTGTATTTTCCATCAAGCATCGTTGCTTGTATAATTAGTTCTCCGGTATGTTCATCATACCCTTCTACCGGACCCATAAATGCGCCGTTTTCATAGTAAGCTTTATAGGCAAGCTGGCCATTCCTATAATATTCAAAGAATTCCCCTTGTCTTATATCGTTTTTATAATTGATGACCTGTCTTAAAGTGCCATTTTTATAGTATTTTTCCCACCGTCCTTCTTTTTTGTAATGCTTTAAGGTTCCTTTATTCCGTATGGTGTTTTTATCAGAGTAATATTCTATCCATTCTCCTGTTTTGACCCGGCAACTATCGTCAAAAATCAATTGCGTTTGCAAACTATCACAGTAATAATGATAAACCTTTAACAAATCCCCTTGTTTATTGAAATAAACCCATGCACCAAATTTACGATCCAAATTGGCAACGATGCCACCTTCACATCTTCCTGAAACTTTCCGCTGAAGATTATCGTAAAACTCAATGTAGGCACCATGCTTATGGTTTATATATGTTTTCAATTTACCATTAGGATGGTACTGGGTATAAGTGTATTCATCTTCCTGAGAAAAAGCAAAAAGAGCATACATACACATCAATAAGGTTAGCGTTTTTTTCATGGTGTTTTGATTCTTTGGTTAGTAGTCTCTTGCTGCAGTATGCAGTGTGCAGTTGGCAGTTTGCAGTCATTAATATAAATTTTTTAACACTGACTTCAAGCAAATATAAGAAATACAAACTAAAACCAATGAAAGTGCCACATTTAAAAAATCAAAGATTTATCGGGCATAAGCCTTTCACCTGACACCACCTACAGCCAACTGCACACTACAATCCCCCCTATTGTATGCCTTCTTTATAAGTCCTGATGGCTCTTGCTCTGGCCATTTTGTGGTCAACGATAGGCGCAGGATAAGTCAGCGATTCCAACTCCGGTACCCATTGCTTGATATAACGTAAATCCTTATCAAATTTTTTAATCTGTGTGGTAGGATTAAACACCCTGAAATACGGTGCGGCATCACATCCCGTACCGGCAGCCCATTGCCAATTACCATTATTTGATGCCAACTCATAGTCCAGTAGTTTTTCCGCAAAGTAAGCTTCGCCCCACCGCCAGTCTATCAATAAATGTTTACACAAAAAACCTGCTGTAATCATTCTAACCCTGTTGTGCATATAGCCGGTGGCATGCAACTGTCGCATACCGGCATCAACCATTGGATATCCGGTTTCCCCACGTTTCCAGCGTTCAAACTCATCTTCGTTATTACGCCATTTGATATGGTCGTATTTACGCCTGAAATTAGCATGAACTACCGCCGGAAAATGATATAAAATCTGCATAAAAAACTCACGCCAGATCAATTCATTGAGAAAAGGTTGGTGTTTCAATGCTTTTTTTACGACTTGTCTAATACTCACAGTTCCAAAACGAAGATGTGGCGACAAATGACTTGTTTGGTTGAGAGACGGAATATCCCGAACCGATTCATAGACTTCCAGATGATCCAAAGAGTATGCCCTGACTTTAATGTCCGATGGCGTAAAACCTATGTCGGCTAAGGCCGGTAATCTAAAGTTCCCGGTATAAAAATTGGGCACAGTTTCCGGGGCAAAAGACGTTAAGTCCACATCCCTGAACGCTTGCATCCATTTATTTTTATAAGGCGTATAGACGGTATAGGGCGTACCGTCTGCTTTGAGAATCTCATCTTTGGCAAAAATGACTTGATCTTTGACAATTTGAACGTCGATTCCGGCATCAGTCAGCAGTTGTTTAATCGTCTTATCCCTCTGTATGGCATAGGGTTCGTAATCCTCATTAAAAAAAACCGCTTTGACCTCATAAGTCTTGAGTAGTTGTTGCCAGGTCTGCTCAGGCGTGTCTTTTACAACGTAAAGACTACCGGATTTTGTTTTAAGATTTTCATTCAAAGCTGTCAGCCGCTCATAAATAAATGATATACGGGCATCATCCGGTTTCAGTTCCTGTATAATATTGGGGTCAAAAATAAAGACAGGCAATACCGGATAATCACTGTTAAGCGCTTTGGACAAGCCATGATTATCTTCCATTCTCAGATCCCTTCTAAACCAGAACACTGAAACCTTTGGTCGTTCCATATTAATCGCTATAAGAATTAAGCAAATGTAAGGTAAAGATTCCCGGTGTTTTCAGTTTTTCATAAAAACAACAAGCATCCAAGCAATAAAGATAGGGCTTTTTCTCAATTTACTGACTCAACCGTTAAGCACCGTTATACTGTTCACGAATACATGTAGCCCCCTTTTTGATCGCTTTCATTTTCTTTTTGGTTAGACCTTTGGCTTTTAAGTCAACATATTCTCCTTCTTCAGTATCAGGAATTCGGATAACGTCAATTTTAGATTCAGAAAGCTTTTTTAACTCGTCTTTATTGAGTAAAAAAGTAAAGGTATAGGCTGTAAAATTTTCTGAACTCACGACGTTAAAGCCACCGTAAAATCCAATTATGGTTGCATTAGAAGAGGTTACCAATTCAATTATGGGCTTAGCCTTTTTGACCATTTTTAAAGCAATGTCAGCGCCATTGTCAAACTTTATCCGTATTTCCGTACCCTTATCAAACACATATTCTCTCTCACCCCAATAATTGAATTTAACATTGAAGGTTATAGAATCATTTTTAACTTTAAAATAGACAGTCTTAGCTTTATAATCAAAGAAAGTTATCGTTTCATTGGAAAATGGATCTTTTTCCACTTTACATCGCTGAGCATACGTTTGGACGGCTACTAAAAAGAATAAAATTAGAATTTTTTTGGCCATATCTTGTTTTTATTATACTGTACAATGGATTGAGTGTATAAGCTTTAACAACATCAAAAATTGACAACTTTTAAAAAGCTTTAATACAATCCGGTTTACACGCGCAAAAATATGCAAAAAAACAGATACTAAAATCTGATTTAGCGGACTAAAAATAAGCTTTATATGTTTTTCCTTTACTGCATTATTGCTGAATAATTGTTTAGTCAGTGTTGGCATACAGACGTCAAACAATCGCACCTTATTCGATGATAAACTTTACTTTAACGCCGGTAGAAAATTTCATCTTTTCAAAATCAATCATCAACTCCTCTTGTTTTGAGCTTCCATAAATACTTGAAACACCTCTGATTCTAACACCGGCCACCTCACCTTGTAACCGATTTGACAGGCTATACATGGATCCGGATTCCAAATCTGAAATATAAATAGCCTTCCCAAGGTTTTGGTTCAGCGGCTCAAGCATTTTTTCGGCATTTCGCCTGGCTTTTGCAATAGCCTTTGCTTTCAAATCAAGGAGCAATTCATCAGATTTTGAATATTCTGTTTCAGATATAGACACATTGGAAATTCCTACACGTTCCAATCCTATCATGACTTTGCCAACGGTGTTTGCATCATGGACTATTAAGGCATACATTTTTGTTTTAAGCACTTTTTTACTACTTAAAAAGTATTTTTTTAAATTACTCGCAAAATCCAATAGTGAAAGATTTTTGTCAAGATCAATATTCAGCCCCTTGAGTACTCGCAACATGGATGCTTCTAATTCTTCTGTGGATTGCCGGTTTTTATTGTCTTTTTCATCTAACATGATACGTAAATGAATTCTGTCCGGCATGACTAAAGTATCCGATGCGGCAAAAGTTTCCAGAAATGGCTGATCAATAAAATTTTTGTTTTGAGCCAGCGTTTGAAGTGATAAAAATCCTAACAAAATGTAAAGTCCGATGTTTTTCATGGGTTTAAAGATGTTATTAATATTGATACTATGATTTCAAAGACTTTTTGTAAGTCGATGACGCAAAAATAAAAAACTTAAATTCAAGTCATACGGTGTAACTTTAAGAAGACATAAAATTGACAGCTTACACCAACCTTGACAAAGCATAACCCGTATTATTCATGTGTTTTTGGTTATTGTTTTTTGGGCGGGAAAATAATTATATGTGAATCATAGTCGTAACAATCAACGAATTTAGTTTGCAGGAATAATACAGACTTCCGATAGTCAATACAATGTAAATAATCTTTTTCATAATATTTGCCAAGACCAATTCACCCCAAAAATACAGATTATAATTGTATCTTCAAATGTGAAACGTCGCCAAATACTACACTGCTTTTTCCGCAAACCCCAGAATATACCCGTTGAGATCTTTGACGTAAAACTCCTGCATACCGTACCAAGTGGTTTTCAGTTCGGTCATTGTCAGGTTCTTATTTTTCAAAGTGTTATACAGTGCTTTGAGCCCTTCAACCTCCATATAAAACGATACTGTTGCGCCCATTCTGAGGTCTTTGGCAAACACAACATCTTTTTTAAAAGTATCTGACCGCTGAAACATCAATGCCACATGGTCTTTTTGCATCATGGCATATACATAGGTTTGATGGTCGCTCAACGTCTGTTCGACACCGTCCTGAGTGTCGGGTACAGCCATGACTAAATCAAACCCAAAGTTTTCTGTATAAAAATCAACGGTTTTTTTAATATCCGTTACCTCAAAATTAGGCGATAGTTTCTTGATGGTCATATCTGTGTGCTTTGGTTAATAATACAACAAAGCTATGGCTTATCTATCGTTGATAATTGTAAAAATCGGTCGTTTTTGTTTTTGTGTAATTCTTTGGGGGTGACCCCCGCATATTTTTTGACTTCTTTGATAAAATGGGATTGGTCAAAATAGGCCTTATCCGGGTATAACACGCCTTTTGAAAGGTCTTTATAAGAGGCTTTAAAACGGACAATCTTCAAAAATTCTTTTAACGGAAAACCGTATTGGGTATTAAAATACCGGTTGATTTGCCGGCTACTCCAGACTACTTTTTCAGACAGTTCGGCCACAGTATTTATACGCTCGTGATAGACCAGATCAAACAATTTGAGTTTTCGGTCATCAATGGTCTTGAGATGCTTAACGGATTGTTCAATACGGGTTGTCGTGTCCTTGACAAAGGTGTCAAAGTCATGGCTTTGATAGTTGTTAATTTGCCAAAAATCAAACGGCAAACGTACATCGGTGTCTAAGATTGATTTTATGTCTCTGTGCAAAAGGTATTCCGCCGCTAACAACTTAAAACGAATAGCGACATACGTTTTGTTTTTCGGAATGACGAGGTGTTTAGGAGTTGTCCAAATTCCTGTGAGTTTTACGGCTGTCAAGACATTATTGTCATATTCTGCAATCCAATCAAAATAGCCATCGGGCAGAATAGTATGTTGTATGGCTTTATCCGTCGTTTGATACGTCCAAAAACACTGGATAAAGTTTTCTAAAAATCCCCGGGGTTTAACCTCTTTGTATATCATGACTGGATTACTTATAAACGCGCCGGCATAGACGAAAAACAGGTCAATCAGTCCGCTTTTACGTTGCCATACTCACAGTAAAAATACAAAAAGTTTTGGTCCGGTTCTTAACTTGCCATATCATTGGACACCGTTTTTACTGAAGGTTCCAGCGTTATAAAACTTAAATTACTCAACAAGAACAATAGATTGAGAATGGATAATAAAGAAAAATAGAGTTTAAACACGATAATCCCGGCATTTAATTCTTTAATCAAAATACTCCCGGCAATAGAAACAAGGTACACAATCAAAATACCGAGGTTGATATAAAACAGCAAACGCAAGCCTTTGGATTGTTTGTAACTCAACATCAAATAAACAATCAAGACCACAAGCATAGCAACACCTCCCAATATGGCAACAATCTTTTCATCAAATTTTATTGTGATATAAAGCAATGACAGAACAGCCGTAAAACCAATAAAAAACAAAGTCATTTTCACTAAATTTATAAGATATCCCTGTGTCGAGGTTCTATCAATAGAATTATCCTTTTGCCCTTTTTTGGTTGACAAATAAACCACCAAAGCAATGGCTGTCAAAGTGAAAATCACACTTAAGACATGGTATAAAAGCATATAATTATTAGCGCGTTCAATAATCTCATGTTCTAAGACATTAAAAGATATCAGATTAATAGCATTAAAAAAAACAAAGCTGAATCCAAAATACATGATAATTCCCAAAATAACACCTGTAGTCATTGTATAGTTTAAATCCACAGTCCTTTTGTAGCACAATACGAGGCAAGACATAAATATTAGAATATAGTAAGTATTCGGGACAGCAAAAATATCCGGAGAAGCGTTTAATGCAGCGACGTTTAGAACACCATCCGCCGCACGGTAAATAACAGGGGTAATTGTTATTAACAGCGTTTGATTTAATATTTGGTATAATGCGATTAAAAATAAGGTTGAAATGCCAACTAAAAACTCCCTGCCGGTAATACGACCCCTTGGATTTAAAAGTAAATTAAATATATCTAAATTCAATTGTAGTTTTGGAATGCTCATGGGTTATCTTTTGTTTTAATCCTTGGGGTTATCATCACCGCAAATATACATCTTGTACTTCACAAGAAAAACACTAACCCTTAGCGAATCTGTAGATGAAACCTTCTTTAATCATTATTTGCATCTATAAAAACGCTTACTACTTGATTAAATTCTGAGGGGTTATCAATATTGGCACAATGTCCGGCATCTTTAATCTGCTTATATTGACTGCCTTCTGTTTCTGAGTGCCAGGATTCTCCCATTGTCTTGGCTAAATCAATGTCATATGCCCCTGTTAATATCAAGACAGGAAATTGTGGCTTGATGTTTTCCCTATGCTTAACTATATTCTGAAGCCCCTGCATGACTTTAAATGAACGTCTGTCATAATGCCTCAGAGTTTTATAGCATAAGATTTGCCCCTGCTCTGTTTTACAACTCATTTCAGCGACTTTTTTCCTGAAAGATTTCATTGAAAAAACAGCTCTGACTATCAAACCTAAATTAACGGATTGCTGTGATTTTTTGACGTCTTTATTGTCTTTATTGATATTGTAACCGCCTAAAGCAATCAAAGTCTTTGTTTTTCCGGGATGCTTATGCGTAAAATATTGAGCGACTAAAGAACCCATTGAAACACCCACAACATGCGCTTTATCATATCCTTCCGTTTCAAGTATTTTTTCAAGGTGTTGTAAAGAGGCATCTATTTGATCTTTTGATTTGTGGGCTTTTGATAAGCCATGCCCGATGAGGTCAACAGTGATAACGCAGTATTTTTTTGAAAAATAATCAATTTGTTGATCAAAGGCTGTATGGTCAGAAAATGCAGGATGCAGAAAGACTATCAAATGCTCATGCGCTTTTCCGGACACATAATAATGGATGTCATAACCATCCATTGTTAATGTTTTATGTTCAACTGAACACGTAACTTCACCAGTCAATTCATTATTATTATTCATGTTCTCAATTCTATTATTATAAGATACATTGTCTATTTCAAGATAAACCTTAAAACCTATAATCAAAATCATTAGAATACCTAAAATGATTAACCCTGTTTTTCTAAGTTTCATATCCTGTTTCTGTTTTTAACTAATTTCAGAAATTAGTTACAATTAATGCTGTACAAGATTCAACATCTTAATATCTAAAGTCAAATATAGTTATATTTACTTTAGATAAGCGAGGGTTTATATTGAAACTAAACAGCAAAAACAACCATTAAAGCACTCAAAACAAATTGTTTAACAACCCCAACTATACAGACATATAAAAAACACTATTTTTGTCTCATGAGGTCCAGGGAACATCTAAGTCTTAAAATCAAGAAAAAAGCGCGCGAATTGGGGTTTGCAAGTGTCGGTATTGCTAAAGCCGATGCTTTGGAATCAGAAACCCAACGTCTGGCGCAATGGCTGGATAATGGCTATCACGGTGAGATGTACTATATGGGTAATCATTTTGAAAAACGCCTCGACCCCAGAAAACTGGTTCCCGGAGCCCAATCAATCATTGTACTGTCGCACAATTATTATCCCGAACAGTCCATCACCGACGGGCAGTATAAAATAGCCCGCTATGCTTATGGCGAGGATTATCACAAGGTGCTAAAGGATAAAATGAAGGTCTTGCTGGCGTATATTCAGGAAGAAGTGGGCGAAGTGAGTGCGCGAATATTTTCCGACTCTGCACCGGTAATGGAGCGTCAGTGGGCGGTCAGAGCCGGGCTGGGCTGGCAGGGTAAAAACACCTTGCTGATCCAAAAAGGATTAGGATCCTATTTTTTTCTGGCAGAAATTATTATCGATCTGCCTTTGATTTACGATTCGCCTTTTAAAACAGACCATTGCGGCACCTGCACCCGTTGTATAGATTCTTGTCCTACACAGGCGATCTTACCGGGAAAGACATTGGACGCTAACAAATGTATTGCTTACCTGACCATAGAGTTGAAAGACAATATTCCCGATGCCTTTAAAAACAAATGGAAAGACTGGATTTTTGGTTGCGATATTTGTCAGGAGGTATGCCCGTGGAATCGCCGATCAAAACCACATAATGAACCCAGATTTTCTCCCAAACAAGAGCTTGTGGACATGAGCAAAAGCAACTGGGAAACACTGAACGACAAACAGTTTGACAGCATGTTTTCCAAATCTGCCGTAAAACGGGCTACGTTACCTTCACTGAAAGAAACCATTACATTTGTAAAAAAATAATTAATATTGATAACAAATTCACTCTAATCAGCCCTGACTTTATAGGTATTAATTTAACTTTGTACTTTATTAAAATCAAATTTTTATGTCAACGAAATCAAAACTAAACAAAGACGCCTTAAACTATCACGCCAAACCAAACCCCGGGAAAATTTCAGTAATTCCCACTAAAAAGCACACCTCTCAGAGAGATTTGTCTTTAGCCTACTCACCGGGTGTGGCAGCGCCTTGTTTAGAAATAGAAAAAGACCCCCTCAATGCTTATAAATATACCTCCAAAGGCAATCTGGTGGCAGTGATATCCAATGGGACAGCAGTTTTAGGTCTGGGAGATATCGGCGCTTTAGCCGGAAAGCCGGTTATGGAAGGTAAAGGTTTGTTGTTTAAGATTTTTTCAGATATCGATGTATTTGACATAGAATTAGACGAAAAAGATCCGGATAAGTTTGTGGAAACGGTCAAGGCTATTGCACCTACTTTTGGCGGAATCAATCTGGAAGACATCAAAGCACCTGAAGCATTTGAAATAGAACGTCGTCTCAAAGAGGAACTTGACATCCCCGTCATGCATGATGATCAACACGGTACGGCCATCATTTCTGCTGCCGGTCTGCTCAATGCCAGTGAAATTGTGGGTAAAAAGCTGAAAGACATCAGAGTTGTTGTCAACGGTGCAGGTGCTTCTGCAGTATCCTGCTCCAGGTTATATAAAAAATTAGGGGTCAAACCTGAAAATATCATCATGGTTGACAGCAAAGGTGTCATTAGAAAAGACCGGGAAGACTTAAGCCCTCAAAAACAAGAATTTGCTACAGATTCAGACTACCACACACTTGAAGATGCCATAGAGGGTGCCGATATGTTTTTAGGGCTGTCAAAAGCTGATATTCTAAAGCCTGAGATGCTTAAAAAAATGGCAAAAAACCCTATTGTCTTTGCTCTGGCAAATCCCAATCCTGAGATTGAATACAAGCTTGCCATGCGTACAAGAGACGATATTCTGATGGCAACAGGACGTTCTGATTACCCCAATCAGGTCAACAACGTCTTAGGATTTCCTTATATATTCAGAGGTGCCTTAGACGTCAAAGCCTCAACCATCAACGAGGAAATGAAACTCGCTGCTGTACATGCTCTCGCCAATCTGACTAAAGAACCTGTTCCTGAGCAGGTCAATATTACCTATGGTGAAACACACTTAGAATTTGGCAGGGATTATATCATTCCCAAGCCCTTTGATATGCGGTTGATAGAAGTTGTACCTATGGCTGTAGCCAAAGCCGCTATGGATACAGGTGTCGCCAAAGAACCCATAAAAGATTGGGAAAAATACCGCGAACAACTTGCAGGACGCATGGGTAGTAGTAGTAAATATATGAAACGGGTTATCAACAGAGCCAAAAGTAATCCTCAACGGGTGGTCTTTGCCGAAGCTGAATATTTGGATGTATTGAAAGCCGCTCAAATAGTTTACGACGAAGGTATTGCTTTCCCTATACTACTGGGTAGAGAAAGAAAAATTAAAGCACTGATGGAAGAGATCAGCTTTGACATGACCAATGATATTCAGATCATCGACCCCAAAGACAAAAAACATAAAAAACGCAGGGATCAATATGTACTCAAATTTTGGGAAAAACGTCAGAGATTCGGCGTTAAACGCTATGATGCTGAGTCCTGGATGAAAAGCCGTAACATCTTTGGAGCTATGATGGTTGTAGAAGGTGATGCAGATGCCATAATCTCGGGTTATACCAGAAGTTACTCCAATGTTGTTAAACCAATGCTTGAAATAGTCGGTAAACGTAAAGACGTCACCAAAGTTGCTGCGACCAACCTTATGCTCACAGACAGAGGCCCTCTATTCCTGTCTGACACTGCCGTAAATGTCGATCCGGATGAAAAAGTATTAACTTCTATCATTAAACTCACAGCAGAAACCATGCAAATGTTTGGAATAAAACCCAATATAGCCATGTTGTCTTATGCCAATTTTGGCAGTTCAGCGCATCCGATGTCTTCCAAAATGGGTCAAGCGGTACAGTACATGCATAAGCATCATCCCGAACTGAATATAGACGGTGAAATACAAGCAGACTTTGCTCTGAACCAAAGCATGATGAAGGATCGTTTTCCATTTGCAAAAATAGCCGGTAAAAACGTAAACGCTTTGATATTCCCGCAATTATCATCGGCTAATATCACCTATAAAATCATGAAAGAACTAAACGGCATCGAGTCCGTAGGACCTATTTTGATGGGTATGGCTAAACCCGTTCATATCGTTCAGCTGGGTGCCAATGTAGATGAGATGGTAAATATAACAACTATTGCCGTGGTTGATGCTCAAAGACACAGAAGAAAAAAATAAAAATATGCAACAAATCATGCCTGTTTTAAAAAATGTACGGCTATGGGCTGTTAGTCTCTTCATAGGTTGGACGGTAACCACCTGCCAATCTGTAACCAATGATTATATGCATGTGAAAGGTTCGGCACAAGGGACTACGTTTTCCATCAAATACAAATCACCGGAAAGTAAAGACTTGAGTCCTGCTATTGACAGTATATTTAAAGTCATGGATTTATCCATGTCCACATATGTGCCGCAATCTATTATTTCCAGAATTAACAATGGGGAAACCGGTGTACAACCGGACGCACATTTTATCAACGTTTTCAAGCTGTCACAACAAGTGTACCGGGAAACCAATGGCTACTTTGACCCCACGGTTGGTTTGTTAGTCAATGCCTATGGATTTGGATCCAAAGAATTGCCTGAAAATCTGAAAAACCTGTCTATACCTGAACTTATGACCTATACCGGTCTTGACCAATTAGCGATGGCAAATAACCGGCTCATTAAAGAACACCCTGAAACCTATATTGATTTTAACTCTATTGCCCAGGGTTATTCTGTAGATGTCATCAAAGATTTTTTAAGGGCTTCTCAAATCCATGATTTTATGATAGAAGTTGGTGGAGAAGTCTATGCCCAGGGTAAAAATCCCAATGGCCAATCCTGGCAAATAGGGATACAGAATCCCGAAATCAAAGCAGAGCAGAATATTCAAAAAATCGTCAGTTTAGACCACAACGGGTTGGCAACTTCTGGCAATTACAGAAAATTTAAGATCGATGAAAACGGCAATAAATTTGTACACACCATCAATCCGCTGACCGGCAAAAACACCCCCAGTAACCTCTTGAGTGCAACCGTTATAACCCGTGAAAGTTGCGCCCTTGCCGATGCTTATGCCACAGCGTTTATGGCTATGGGCTTTGAAAAAGCGGTAGATTTTGCCAACAAGCACCCTGAACTGAATGTGTATTTTATCTACGTCAACGACAGTGGTGAACTGCAAATTTTCGACCAAAAACCGGATATTTAAGCCGGAATTGAGGCAAAAAAAGCTAAATCTTATCTCTTCAACTATTCCATTTAAATTAAAAAACCTACTTTTACATAATTTTGCGGTAAGACAAGAACTCATGGATACAAATACTGATTTGCTACAATACATATTCAATCAGATTTCTAAAAAAGTGTCATCAACGGTCGAAGGTCATACTTCACTAAGAAAAAACCTAACTCCCGAAGACCTAAAAGAATCATTGGATTTTAAAATCCCTTATCAATCGATTTCCGATAATGAGATTTTAAACATCATCAAAACTTTGATGGATCAAAGTGTCAACACCAATCATCCGTACTTTATGAATCAGATGTTTGGTAAAACACAACCTATAGCCTACCTCGCAGATGTTTTGATAACATTGCTCAACACGTCTATGTACACCTATGAAGTGGCTCCGGTTCTCACCCTGATTGAGAATGAAACCATTGATTTTTTATCCAAAAAAGTATGGGGACGATCCGGTGATGGTGTCTTTACTTCCGGTGGCAGCATGTCTAATATGAAAGCTATGTTCCTCGCCAGAGAATACAAGTTTAAGGATTCCCGTACTCTGGGTCTCAACGCCTATCCGCCGGTTACTATTTTTGTCTCTGACCAAGCCCATTACTCCTTTGTCAAAGGCGCTAATTTTTTAGGCTTTGGCACTGATGCTTTAATCAAGATTCCCTCTGATGTCAATGCCAAAATCCGCATTGATGCTTTAGAAGACATCATTGAAAAAACCATAGCTGACGGTCGTATTCCCATTATGCTTACCGGTATTGCCGGCACCACAACCTCCGGCTCATTTGATGATCTTGAAGCCTTGGCAAGCATAGCCAAAAAATACAATATGTGGTATCATGTAGATGCATGTTTTGGAGGAGCGTCGTTGTTTTCAGACCTTGAAAAACACCGGTTGAAAGGTATAGAGCATGCCAATTCTGTAAGTTGGAACTTCCATAAAGTCATGAGTATGCCCTTGTCAACGGCTTCATTCCTGACCAGAGACAAAGGACTTCTCAAAGAAGCTTTTACCGTCAATGCAGATTATCTGTTCCATGACCATGATAACACTTATGATCTGGGGCAAAAATCACTTCAGGGTGGTAGAAGACCGGAAGTGTTAAAATTGTGGTTAAGTCTGAAATACAAAGGAGAAGCCGGCTTTAAAGCCCATGTAGAATCTCTACGACAAAAAGCAGTATATTTCAGTAGTGTCATTGAAAATAATCCGCATATGGAACTATTTCAAACACCTGAATCGGTCATCGTATGTTTCCGTTACAAAGCTGATAGCCTCGATGACAAAGACACTGATGACTTAAACATAAAAATAAGAGAAGAAATCTTTAAAAAAGGAGATATTATTTTCAATTATGCCTATCTCAACAACAAGGTTTACCTGAGAGTTGTCCTGCTCGATCCGGATTTTACTAAAGCTCAACTTGACCATATTTTAGAGACCATTGAAACCTGTGCCAAAAGCATTTTAATGGTCGCCGATTCATAACCTCAAGGTTGTTTTTCAGCTAATGTTATGGCAAACACCTGCCTGCCTCTGTAAATGCAGAGCGTGCATTAGTACTGCTCCTCTTCATTGGGAAAGTCCCCATTTTTCACATCTTCAATATAGCGGCTGAACGCTTGATTCATACTTTCGTAAAGATCGAGATAACGCCTTAAAAAACGCGGACTGAACTCATGTGTCATCCCCAGCATATCATGCGTCACCAAAACCTGACCATCCACGCCACCACCGGCACCAATACCTATCACAGGAATCTCCAAAGATTCTGCCACTTCCTTAGCCAGTTTTGCCGGTACTTTTTCCAATACCAGAGCAAAACAGCCCAATTCCTGAAGTAATATGGCATCCTGTTTTAACTTGTCGGCTTCGTCTTTTTCCTTGGCTCTTACTGAATACGTTCCAAATTTATAAATGGATTGCGGAGTCAAACCGAGATGTCCCATAACAGGAATACCGGCTGATAAAACCCGGCTGATCGATTCTTTAATCTCTTCACCGCCTTCCAGTTTGACAGCGTGTGCCCCTGATTCTTTCATGATTCTAATCGCCGCATCAAGTGCAGACTTTGAATTACCCTGGTAAGACCCAAACGGTAAATCGACAACAACCAATGCTCTTTTAACGCCTCTAATCACCGAACTGGCATGATAAATCATCTGATCCAGTGTAATGGGTAAAGTCGTCTCATGACCCGCCATAACATTTGATGCCGAATCCCCGACCAGAATCACGTCTATACCGGCATGATCAATGATTTTTGCCATAGTAAAATCATAGCCTGTTAGCATGGCAATTTTAACCTTGTGTTTTTTCATTTCGGCTAAGGTTTTTACTGTGACCCGCCTGTAATCGTTTTTGGACGTTATGGACATAACTTTAAAATTTAGTTGGTAAAAATAGGGTTTTATATGTACAAATACCAATAAATACCTGTAAAAACAAGAATAATTAAAGGTTTCAAGGGTTGATTGAAAAATAATTTAGATTTTTTATGTAGGTTTGTATAATCAATTCAAAGTCCTTAATCTATGTCAAAATTTGGTGACATTATTGGTTCTGACATCCCCGTTCTCATTGATTTCTACCACTTTACTGCTCAAGAGGATATAGAATCAAAGGTTATGAATACGCTTAAAGATGTAGCTACTACATTTATGGGCAAAGCCAGAGTCGTCAAAATTGATATTGGAAAAAATGCCGAGTTGGTCAAAGCTCTACGCATCAAAACCAGTCCTACCTATATCGTCTATAAAAATAACGAAATGCTCTGGCGACAAAGTGGCTCCATGGACGCCCAAGCACTGATTGACATCTTAAATGAATTTGTAGTGTAAAGCGGAAATTTATTTCTATAATACCTGTCTATCTTCCTGTTGCATTATCCCTCAAAAGTCGTAAAAGGCTTCCTGGCCAAATTAGAATTATAATACCGAACATCACCGGTCACTTCTTCGCCTAACCAATCCGGTTTGTCAAATGGGGTGTCAGCATTGGGCAGCTCTATTTCAGCGATTACTAAACCTTTGTTGTGCGCGTGAAATTCATCCACCTCAAAAAACAAATCCTCCGAAACCGGAACGATATAACGGGTTTTTGAGATCGGAAAAGGTTCACAAAGCGTCAAAAGTGTTTCGGCATCCTTGTAATTAATCTCTTGCTCCCATTCCATACGGTGTGTCCCGGCTTTATTGGACAGTCCTTTGACTGTTATAAAAGCTTTGTCATCTGCAATTCTCACCCTTACAGTTCGCTCGGGGACTGTGGACAAAAACCCTTGTTTAATCTCATGTTGTCTAATAACAAATGGTCTAAAATCACCCCGGACTAAGAATTTACGTTCTATTTCTACAGGCATATGTATAAATTTTAGGGTCAAAAATAAACAATTGAATCTAACGTTCCCATACTTTTGAGAGCAGGATAGCGTTTGTACAATTGTAAGCTCTTGTACGGCAAACTATTGATGAATAGACGTCTTCCCGAAGTACAAGAGAAATTTTTACAGAAATGATTAGAACACCAGTAAAAATATTAATACTTTTATCAAAAATAAATTTCAAACATCAACACGATTATGACCACACCTAAAGTTACAACACCGGATACTTCAACCCATCTGATCATCTTAACCCCTGATTTCAAAACCGTCGAACAGTATTGCACTGATGAAGACGCCGCATTTTTTAAGTCTGATTGGGATAAAAAAGAACTTCAATTCCTGAGAAAAGCCCATGGCTTTATCTTTGTTTTTAACACTGACAAAGCCAAAGCGGAGCCTGTACGCGTCATAGGACACAAGGTTTTTGAACAGCTTAAAAAAGAAAAAACGGCTACACTGGTCTGTCAGGACGAAACATTAGCCGCTGCTTTTGTAGAAGGCTTTAGCCTGTCCAACTACCAGTTTTTACCCTATTTTAAAGACGCTAAAGACAAACAATACAGTTTTAAAACCCTCAACGTTCACAGTGATATTACTAAAACCAAACTCAAAGAAATGAATCGCCTTATTCAATCGGTGTTTTGGGCAAGAGACCGGGTCAACGAACCCTTATCCCACCTCAATGCCGTACAACTCGCTAAAGCCATTGAAAAACTTGGCAAAAAAGGCAAGTACAATGTAGAAGTCTTCAAAAAGAACAAAATTGAATCATTGAAAATGGGTGGTTTACTCGCCGTCAATAAAGGCTCTGAAACCTCTCCTACATTTACGATCATAGAATACAAACCCAAAAATGCCAAAAACGACAAACCTGTTGTTCTGGTCGGTAAAGGGGTGGTTTATGACACCGGTGGTTTGAGTTTAAAACCTACCAATTTTATGGATACCATGAAAAGTGATATGGGAGGTGCGGCTTGTATGGCGGCAACCATTGATGCACTTGCCGGGAATAAAGTACCTGTTCATGTCATCGGGTTGATTCCGGCTACAGACAACCGTCCGGGCAAAGAAGCTTATACGCCCGGTGATGTTATCCACATGTATGACGGTACTACCGTAGAAGTCCTCAACACCGATGCCGAAGGCCGTATGATTCTCGCCGATGCACTGGCTTATGCCAATAAATACAAACCTGAACTCGTCATAGATGCCGCAACGCTAACCGGCGCAGCCGTAAGGGCATTGGGTACCAAGACATCTGTCAGCATGGGAAATGCCAAAGACATTTATTTCAAATCCCTTTATGATGCCGGTATGACGACACATGACCGCGTATTCAGGTTACCATTCTGGGACGAATGGAAAGAGGAACTCAAATCTGATATTGCCGACCTTAAAAATCTGGGCGGACCTAATGCCGGAATGATTACTGCCGGAAAATTTTTAGAGCATTTTACAGCCTATCCTTATATCCATCTCGATATTGCCGGTACGGCCTATCTCGATAAAGCGGATAATTACAATCCCAAAGGCGGTACAGGATCTGGCGTCAGACTCTTATACCAGTTTTTAAAAACTTTGGTGGAATAATTAAAGTTGTTTAAATAACTTTCGATTAGGTTATCATATATAAAGGTCTGCTGACAAACGCGCCAACAACAGCTGACAATCGGTATTTCTAACGTTTTGCAGCAGGCTTTTACTTAAATATCCATCGGGCTACTAAAATCATTATTAACCTTAAAACAAGTATTAAGTTTTTACAAAACAGTGAAAAAATTTAAACGCAGTGAAAAAGCAAAAGTTGTTATCACCCGAATGTTCTGATTGAAAACAATTCCAAAAAAGGAAAAGAATATCATCTGAATTCCACTTGTAGCTCCATTAATGCTACAAACAACCAATACAAGGTTGAACTCCTCCAAAAATACAACCAAACGGGTTATAAACACCGATGACAAACATACTGATTATTAAAGTATCTGTGTAATAATTAAAAAAAGCTATAACGGACTCATCAAAAGTCCA
>PDQD01000055.1:12340-12652 GCA_002747695.1 Flavobacteriia bacterium | reverse complement strand
TACTTGTGAATCCTCACGTAAAAATAGAACTTTGAAATTAATTCACAACACACAAGGGTATAGAAATAGGTCAAGGCAACTTGTGAATCCTCACGTAAAAATAGAACTTTGAAATTAATTCACAACCTTACTGCATCATGTATTTTGCGAACAAGGCTTGTGAATCCTCACGTAAAAATAGAACTTTGAAATTAATTCACAACACTAATTTATTAATCAAAACCAAACAGTAACTTGTGAATCCTCACGTAAAAATAGAACTTTGAAATTAATTCACAACCAAAGGTAGTATATTTTTATTTTTTCGATTCT
>PDQD01000055.1:0-12324 GCA_002747695.1 Flavobacteriia bacterium | reverse complement strand
CGATTCTTGTGAATCCTCACGTAAAAATAGAACTTTGAAATTAATTCACAACCACCAGGCAACAGGTCCCATCGATAGAATACTTGTGAATCCTCACGTAAAAATAGAACTTTGAAATTAATTCACAACCAGTCGAGTGAATAGCCATAGAAAAACTGCCTTGTGAATCCTCACGTAAAAATAGAACTTTGAAATTAATTCACAACAACCGTAGGTTTCAAGTATTTCAAGTAACTCTTGTGAATCCTCACGTAAAAATAGAACTTTGAAATTAATTCACAACGGTGTCCTTTTTGTAATGAAGTGGTCGATACTTGTGAATCCTCACGTAAAAATAGAACTTTGAAATTAATTCACAACCTGTCCAGTCGTCAATATCAAACTCAACTACTTGTGAATCCTCACGTAAAAATAGAACTTTGAAATTAATTCACAACCGGTGGTAGTAGCTCCGGTTTCAATGTACACTTGTGAATCCTCACGTAAAAATAGAACTTTGACCCGAGGCGTAGCCGAACGGAGCGAACACCAAGACAGGATAAATATTTGGTGAGCTAAATTAATTCACAACTTACTTGACATATAAAAATTTGTAAGTATATTTGTACTATTAAACCTTTAGGATTAGCCATGGTTTGCATAACCATGTGTCTCTATTCTAAAGGTTTACTTGTGAATCCTCACGTAAAAATAGAACTTTGACCCGGGGCGTAGCCGAACAGAGCGAACACCAAAACAAAATAAATACTTGGTGAGCTAAATTAATTCACAACTTTGACATTATAAACATTTGTTGTATATTTGTATTGCGATTGAGGTCTGACTGAGATCGCCTCCTTAGACACCTTTTGGGGTGTCTATTGTATTTTTAGAAGATCTTTATAGTCTCTGTTAACTATTTCTTTACGGTTTAAACTAACCACTTTTCCCCTGTTAATGAATATCATTTTATCCAAACGCTTGTATTGATCGGTGTTGATGTTTCTGTTTAATTCAAGAATAAGATTGTTTATGTAGATATTTTTGATGTTAATTAAGTCAAGTGCCATACTATAATTACTATTCTTAGGGTTTGTCAATTTGTTTTCACATTGCCGTTTAAGGTCTCTTATTAATGTCCTGAAGCTGTTAAATCCCTCCGGTGCTTTTCTGTCGCTTAACATCCCATTTACAAGATACTCGGGGTTTGAATACCCTTTGACCTCCCGTGCGATCTTAATCTCACATCAATACCATTATCTGTTATTTTAATTGTTGCTCTGAAATTACCGAAAAGACCCCTTGTGAATCCTCACGTAAAAATAGAACTTTGACCTGAGACGTGGCCGAACAGAGCGAACACCAAAACAAAATTAAATATTTGGTGAGCAAAATTAAGTCACAACAAGACAAAAAGAAAATACCTGCCGGGTAAGGCACTATTGTTAAATGTATATATAAGGTCAAAAAAAACTTATTCTTTGCCTAGAATCACGTACTTGATAAAGAAGTATAGACAAATAACAGATGTAATAAACATAATCATAACAAGCTATTTTACGATTATAAAAATACAAAAATTATTCTAACCAATAAATTTTCATGTAAAAATAGAACTTTGACCCGAGGCGCAGCCAATCAGAACAAACCACAAATCTGGAATAACGATTAGAGGTGTTCTGTTAGTTCACAACTTCGCTTGACGATTAAACCATTCCTTTTGATATTTTTTCTCTTAGAAGCTCTCTAAATTAAGTGACTTTTGTAACTTTGCACTTCTAATTTCTTACCATGACTAGAAAAAACGTTCAATCAATAAAAGTAAAACCGATCAAAGGGAGAGAAAAACATTTCTCTCATGAAAACTTTGTGTCCGGTAAACCACCATTTTTAAGAGGGCCATACAGTACCATGTACGTACGCAGACCCTGGACTATTCGTCAATATGCAGGTTTCTCTACAGCCGAAGAAAGTAACGCTTTCTACCGTCGTAATCTGGCGGCCGGTCAGAAAGGGCTTTCAGTAGCTTTTGACCTTGCCACCCACCGTGGTTATGATTCAGATCATGAGCGCGTACAAGGGGACGTAGGAAAAGCCGGTGTGGCTATAGACTCTGTAGAAGATATGAAAATGCTTTTTGACCAGATTCCATTGGATAAAATGTCTGTGTCAATGACGATGAATGGAGCTGTATTACCGGTTATGGCGTTTTATATTGTGACTGCCTTGGAGCAAGGCGTAGAAATGAAACAACTGTCGGGAACCATTCAAAATGATATTCTCAAAGAGTTTATGGTGCGTAATACCTATATTTATCCACCGACTCCTTCGATGAAGATTATCTCAGATATATTTGAGTTTACAAGTCAGAACATGCCAAGGTTCAATAGTATTTCTATTTCCGGTTACCATATGCAGGAAGCCGGTGCTACATCTGAAATCGAATTGGCATATACACTCTCAGACGGTTTGGAATACATCCGTACCGGAATTAAAGCCGGTATGAAAGTCGATGATTTTGCACCGCGTCTATCATTCTTTTGGGCTATAGGAATGGATCATTTCAGAGAAATAGCCAAAATGCGTGCCGGACGTTTGTTATGGGCAAAATTGGTCAAACAATTCAATCCGGAAAATCCAAAGTCTCTATCCCTGAGAACCCACAGTCAAACCAGTGGTTGGTCATTGACAGAGCAGGATCCGTTTAACAACGTGACCCGTACAGCTATAGAAGCTATGGCTGCCGCTTTGGGTGGTACGCAATCACTGCATACCAATGCTCTTGATGAAGCGATTGCATTACCAACAGACTTCTCTGCCCGTATCGCCCGTAATACGCAGATTTATATTCAGGAAGAGACCAAGATTACTAAAACTGTTGACCCGTGGGCAGGATCTGAGTATGTAGAACAACTCACGCAAGATATCGCTAACAAAGCCTGGGATTTAATACAGGAAATAGAAGAGTTGGGCGGTATGACCAAAGCCATTGAAAAGGGTATTCCCAAAATGCGTATTGAAGCAGCAGCGGCAGAAAAACAAGCCAAAATTGACAGTGGCCAGGATACTATCGTTGGGGTGAATAAATATGTTTTGGAACATGAAGATCCTATTGATATTCTGGAAGTTGATAATGCTGCGGTAAGAGAGTCTCAGATCAGACGTTTGGAAGAACTGAAGAAAAACAGAGATAATACCAAAGTTATAGCAGCGCTTAAAGCGATTAGTAAAGCCGCCAAAGACGGTGGTGAAAACTTGTTGGCGTTGTCTATTGAAGCGGCGAAACACCGGGCAACCCTGGGTGAAATATCCGATGCGTTAGAGCTCGTTTACGGTCGTCATCAAGCGACGCACAGAACCATTTCCGGTGTGTATAAAAAAACAATAAAAAATAATACGATGTTTACAGAAGCACAACGTTTAGCCGATAAGTTCTATGAACTTGAAGGTCGTCGTCCGCGTATTATGATAGCCAAAATGGGACAAGACGGTCATGACCGTGGCGCCAAAGTCGTGGCTACCGGATTTGCGGATTTAGGTTTTGACGTGGATATAGGTGCCTTATTCCAAGCACCAAAAGAAACCGCCAAACAAGCCGTGGAAAACGATGTTCACGTACTGGGTGTGTCATCATTGGCAGCCGGTCATAAAACATTGGTGCCTCAAGTGATTGAAGAGCTTAAAAAATACGGTAGAGATGATATTTTGGTCATTGCCGGTGGGGTTATTCCACAACAGGATTATGACTTCCTTTATGATGCCGGTGTCGTCGGTGTATTCGGACCCGGAACACAATTGTCCAAAGCGGCTATTGATATCTTAAATAAACTTATTGAAAATATCAAGGTTGTAAAATAAAGATGAGTTAGTGACAAGGTATAAATGCGAGGCTCATAAGGCCTCGCATTTTTATATTTATAAACTTATAGTGCAGATGTGTTTCTATAGATTACACTGGAAGCAAAAGCTGCGAAAACAGTACAAGTATTCACCTGATTAATTATGATTGATCCTAAGCAACTGAAAATAAAAGCCAAAGACAAAAAGTCTGAAAATCAAAAGTTCTTTAAAGGTCTTAAAAAAAGAACGCCCAGACATCTGGATCAAATCGTTCATAATTTACACGATGAGGTGTTTGAAGATATCGATTGTCTGGCATGCGCCAATTGCTGTAAAACGACCAGTCCCATTGTCACTGAGAGAGATATTACGCGTATTGCCAAACATTTACGCCTTAAAGAAGTTGATTTTATCGATCAATACCTCTACAGGGATACAGACGGGCTTTGGGTAATGCAACAAACCCCTTGTCCTTTTCTCGACGCTGATAATTATTGTTTAATCTACGATTACAGACCCAAGGCATGTGCCGAATATCCGCATACCGATCGTAGAAAGTTTATTCAAATAGCCGATTTAACCGTAAAAAACACAGAGATTTGTCCGGCTGTGTTTGAAGTAGTGGAGCGGCTTAAAACAAAGATGTAAGATACCACACATCAAAGACAAACAATAGTATAATCCCTATAATTGCCCAAATGTTCAACAGTTTGGACGGACGCCATTTTTTGCGAACGTGTTTACTGTTGATGAGTATAAGATTGGCAATGGCATAAAAAGGAGCAGTCAAGAATGAAATAATAGTGGCAATTTTTATCATTAAGCCCATTTCAGTAACCAAAAATCCTAAAATAATCAACGTGCCAACGACCAGGATTACCATCCAGAATAAGTAAGAGTCATCTACTTTGGTCTTGGTAAGGTATTGAAAAGTTTTACTCATGGCGCGTGGTGAAGCATCCAAGGTGGTAATTGTTGTACTAAACATGGTGGTCAAAGCGGCAATACCAACAATAAAACCAACAATATTACCCAGGTTAGATTTATAAGCCGCAATCAATTGTTGGGCAAATACCCCGGCTTTAGGACTGAGACTTTCAGGTGTGTTGTACCACGCCAGAGTACCCAATGAAATAAACAGAAGTCCGGTAATAATAGTCCCTATAAACCCTATATTGAAATCAAAAACAGATTGTTTGGTATCAAAGGTTTGTCCCATGGCTTTTTGTTTTTCTTCTGTCCACAGGGATTGCCAGATAGTAACATCAAGAGGTGCGGGCATCCAACCGAGGAAGGCTATGAGAAATATAACGTCTGCCGCTTCAGTGGGGAGGCGTTGGATCAATCCCAAATCTTTATCTGTTTGGAAAATTCCTATTAGAAATGCCGTTAAAGTGCTTATGGTCAAGGTAATGATAATGATTTTCATCAGTTTGTCCAGAAGTTGGTAACGACCTTTGAGCAGAAATCCTGCACTAAAGAGTAGAATAACCGCCGACCAGACTACATTGGACCATTCAATACCAAAGAGATATTTAGCCAGTCCTGCCGTCACTACCGTAACTGCCGCCTGAATGGTAAACATCGTAAACAAAGTCATGATAAAGTAAAAAACCAATACCCAACGTCCCAAACGGTGATAACCTGTAATCAGGTTCTCGCCAGTAGAGGTGGTATAGCGTGGGGCAAACTGAAAAAACGGGTATTTTATGGCGTGTATAAGCAACAATGCCCAAACCCAACCGTAACCGAAAGAAGCACCGGCACGTGTGGATTGTACTAAATGTGAAACGCCTATGGCTGCGCCTGCAAAAAGCAGTCCGGGGCCTAATTTTTTGAGAAATTTAAACATTTACGAAAGTTTCAATTCATTCAATTTAATCAATACGTTCAATTTTTGCACCCAGCTTATTCAATCGTTCATCAATACGTTCATAACCGCGGTCTATTTGCTCGATATTATGAATGGTGCTGGTGCCTTCGGCAGACAGTGCGGCAATCAATAGCGAAACACCGGCTCTGATATCGGGTGATGTCATGACTGTCGCCCGTAGTGGAGAGGCGAAATCCTGACCTATAATGGTTGCTCTGTGAGGGTCGCAAAGGATGATTTGAGCCCCCATATCAATGAGTTTATCCACAAAGAACAAACGGCTTTCAAACATTTTCTGATGTACGAGTACACTACCTTTGGCTTGTGTCGCTACCACCAGAATGATGCTTAACAAGTCCGGTGTAAAGCCGGGCCAGGGTGCATCGGATATACTTAAAATTGAGCCATCCATAAAGTTTTGCACTTCATAATGATCTTGTTGGGGAATAAAGATGTCATCGCCTTTGCGTTCTAAGGTAATTCCGAGGTTTTTAAAAACTTTGGGGATCATACCCAGATTGTCATAACTCACGTTTTTAATGGTCAGCGCACTGCGGGTCATGGCTGCCATACCTATCCAACTGCCTATTTCTATCATATCCGGTAAGACAGTATGCTCACAACCCCGGAGCTTGTCAACGCCGTGAATGGTCAGCAGATTAGATTTAACTCCTTCTATTTTAGCACCCATACTGATCAGCATTTTACACAATTGCTGGATATAAGGTTCACAGGCTGCATTATAAACAGTTGTTGTGCCTTTGGCGAGTACTGCGGCCATAATAATATTGGCAGTTCCCGTTACCGAAGCTTCGTCAAGGTGCATATATGTACCGCGAAGTTCATCGGCTTCTACACCGTAGAAAAACTCTTCGGGATTATATCTGAACGATGCGCCGAGTTCAATAAAACCTTTGAAGTGGGTGTCCAGTCTGCGACGTCCTATTTTATCACCGCCGGGACGTGGGATATATCCTTTGCCGAATCTTGCCAATAACGGTCCTACCAGCATGATAGATCCCCGTAACTGACTACCGTCTTTTTTAAACTCTTCAGAGGTCAGATAGTTCAGGTTGATGTTGTCAGCCTTAAAGGTATAAGTGTTTGGATTGATACGCTCTGTTGTCACACCCAATTGACCTAAAATATAGATCAATTTTCTTACATCTATAATGTTGGGTATGTTGTGGATGGTAATCTTTTCATCGGTTAAAAGTGTTGCGCAAATGACTTGCAGAGCTTCATTTTTAGCGCCTTGGGGTGTAATCTCGCCGTTTAATCGTTGACCACCCTTAATTTTAAAAGTTCCCATGACAATAGGCTTTTGTTAAACGTTAATGAAGTTAATGCTTTATTGGTCTGAGGCTTTACGATTCTGTGTTTTGTTTTTAATGGACATAACAGAGGGTTAAAACACTCGTGTTAAGATGCCAACAAATATTCTGATAAAGCTACATATTGATAACCAATCAATTCATGAACCCCTAACGGTTTATTTTCTTTTTTTCTTCTTTTTGGATGAATAGTTCAAACTGTCCTGTACTTTTTTTAATACGTTCATATCAATTAAAGGTTTTGTTTCAGGATCAAAAGTCAACTGGTTGTTAGACAATTCTTCCAAATGAGATTTGATGATGTCATCAGTTACGCTGTCTTTATTCCATAATATATAACACTTTTTCATGTGATTGGCGAGTGCGTGAATGAGTAAATCTTTCATTTCACCGTCTTCCCATGAAACTGCCGTATTGATCATAGCTTCTATATTATTGCCGTAATAACGGTATTTAGATGCTTGTTTGGGATATGCCAAAGTCTTGATTTTGCCTTTGACACTTTCCTTGGTGGGAATAGGGAATGGCGAATCTACATCAAGGTCAAAATCGGCCATAATAAAGAGCTGATCCCATAATTTATGTTTAAAATCATTGACATCTCTTAAGTGTGGTTCCATATTACCCATGACATCTATAATGCCTTGAGCTACTTTATTGCGTTCATCGCGGTCTTCTACAGATTTGCAGAATTCTACCAGTTTGTGAATATGACGTCCGTATTCCGGAATAGCCATTGTGGTTCTGTCTGTATTGTATTCTAATTCTAATTTGTGATCGTCTGTCATAGTGTGTTGTTTCTAGCGTTTGCAAATTACATTAAAATTTTGAAAATAACAGGCTTTTTATGTGAATAATTTGTCAGTACAATAGAAGTTTATACGACAAATTGTCTGATTTCTAATGATTTTTGGCTTTGGAATGTTTCTTGAAAGACATCTGACGAAATTGTTATAAATCCAAAAAAATATAAAACGTATGAACTTAAATAATTTTACCATAAAATCACAAGAAGCCATCCAACGGGCACAGCAACTGGCCCAGGAGATGGGTCATCAACACATAGAAAATGCTCATATTCTTAAAGCAATTCGGGAAGTTGATGAACACGTTATCCCTTTTTTATTCAGTAAAACAGGGGTAAATGAACCTCGTATCTTAGAACAATTAGATGCCGAATTGGACAAACAACCCAAAGTAAGTGGTGGAGATCTGATGCTCTCACGTACCGCTAACCAAATGCTCCTTAATGCTGTAAGTACAGCTAAAAAATTAAAAGATCAATATGTGGCTTTGGAGCATTTACTTTTAGCTATCTTAGATTCCAATGATGCGACAGCTCAAATACTGAAAGATGCCGGGTTGTCTCAGGATATGCTTAAAAAAGCTATTGTAGAATTGCGCAAAGGGCATAAAGTCGATTCTGCCAGTGCGGAAGAAACCTATAATGCTTTGTCAAAATACGCCAAAAATCTCAATGAACTCGCTAAAACCGGTAAGCTGGATCCTGTCATCGGTCGTGATGAAGAAATCCGCAGAGTATTACAAATATTGGCCAGGCGAACTAAAAACAATCCGGTTTTAATAGGTGATCCCGGTGTAGGTAAAACAGCTATTGCCGAGGGATTGGCACACCGTATCATCAGAGGTGATATTCCTGAAAATCTTAAAGACATTCAGTTGTATTCTCTTGATATGGGCGCTTTGATTGCCGGTGCTAAATACAAAGGCGAATTCGAAGAGCGTCTTAAATCAGTAGTAAAAGAAGTTACGGAAAGTCAGGGAGAGATTGTTTTGTTTATCGATGAGATTCACACATTGGTCGGTGCCGGTGGTGGTCAGGGTGCTATGGATGCCGCTAATATTTTAAAACCTGCCTTGGCAAGGGGGGAACTGCGGGCTATCGGTGCTACTACATTAGATGAATATCAAAAACACTTTGAGAAGGACAAAGCTTTGGAACGCCGTTTCCAAAAAGTTCTGATAGATGAGCCCGATACTGAAAGTGCTATTTCTATTTTGCGTGGTATAAAAGATAAATATGAAGCCCACCACAAGGTGCTTATTCAGGATAATGCCATAATTGCGGCAGTAGAGTTGTCGCAGCGTTATATTACATCCCGCTTTTTACCCGATAAAGCCATTGACCTGATGGATGAAGCAGCGGCAAAAATCCGTATGGAAATCAATTCAAAACCTGAGGAATTGGATGTTTTGGATAGAAAAGTCATGCAGTTAGAAATCGAAATTGAAGCCATCAAACGGGAGAAAGACGAAAAGAAATTGGATAGTTTACAAAAAGAATTAGCCGATTTTAAATCAGAGCGCAATGTATTGTACAAACGTTGGATGGGTGAAAAAGAAGTCGTTGAAGAGACTCAAAATGTGAAAAATGAGATTGAAGACCTCAAATTGCAAGCTGAACAAGCAGAGCGGGAGGGGAATTATGAGAAGGTTGCTGAGATTCGGTACGGTAAGATCAAAGAGTCTGAGGCTAAGCTCAAATCATTGCAGGAAAAGATGAATGAGGAGAAAAGTCAGGCGTTGATCAAAGAGGAGGTGACCAGTGAAGATATCGCCGAAGTCGTAGCCAAATGGACGGGTATTCCCGTGCAAAAAATGTTGCAATCAGAGCGGGAAAAGCTATTGCAACTCGAAGAAGAATTGCATAAACGTGTGATAGGACAGGACGAAGCCATACAAGCCGTAGCAGATGCAGTACGCAGGAGCAGGGCAGGGTTGCAGGATCAAAAAAGACCCATAGGTACATTCTTATTCCTGGGAACTACCGGTGTGGGTAAAACAGAACTTGCCAAAGCGCTGGCAGAATACCTGTTTGACAGCGAGGATGCCTTAACCCGTATTGATATGAGTGAATATCAGGAACGTCATGCGGTGAGCCGTCTGGTAGGTGCACCTCCGGGCTATGTGGGTTATGATGAAGGCGGTCAACTGACTGAAGCGGTAAGACGCAAGCCTTATTCGGTGGTCTTATTAGATGAAATAGAAAAAGCCCACCCGGATACATTTAATATTTTGTTACAGGTTTTAGACGAAGGACGCCTGACCGACAATAAAGGACGTACCGCAGATTTTCGCAATGCTATTATTATCATGACTTCCAATATGGGTGCTCATATCATTCAGGACAGGTTTGAAAAACTGGATATGAACAAACGTGAAGAAATTACGGCATTGACAAAAATTGAAGTTGTAGAGTTATTGCAAAAAACTATACGTCCGGAGTTTCTCAACCGTATTGATGAGATTATCATGTTTACACCACTCAACCAGGAGGAAGTCAACCAAATTGTAGTCTTACAACTCAAGCATTTGAGTAAATTGCTCAAAGAACAAGGTATTGACTTTGATTACAGTCCTGAAGCATTGGAGAGTTTATCTCGCAAAGGTTTTAATCCACAGTTTGGCGCAAGACCTATCAAACGGGTTATTCAGAGAGAAGTGCTCAATGAATTGTCCAAAGAAATTCTGAGTGGTCATATCACAACTTCCTCTCATATTCTCTTGGATGCTTTTGACGAAAAATTGGTATTCAGAAACAAGGAAGATTAAGCGTTTAGAGCTATTTTATGATTAATAGGTAATTTAATTCCCTGAAAAACAAACTGTTTATAGTTTTTTTTCAGGGATATTAATTTATGGGTATTCAAAAAAAATATTGTTTTTTTTCGTATCTTTGCAAGAATACATTATTTTAAATAAAAACCAATCAACATGAAAAAATTATTAATAATCGTTGCTGTATTAGCCGTTACTTTGGCTTCTTGTGGCAAAAAAGAGAAAAAAGCTGATGTAAAGGCTACTAAGCCTGCAGTTGAGAAAAAAGCTCCTGCTGCTGACGCTTCGGCAACACCTGAAAAGAAAGCATTTGATGCTGTTGTCGCAAAATTAGATCCGGCCAACAAATGTGTGGTTTGTCATCAGGTTGACGTTAAAACTATTGGTCCTGCTTATAAAGAAGTAGCCAAAGTTTACAAAGAAAAAGGTGGAAACATTGTTCAATTCTTGAAAGGGAATGCTAAACCAATCGTTGATCCTGCATTGTATGACCAAATGAAACCGAATATCGAAGTGGTTAAAAACCTTCCGGGTGAAGACCTGGCAGCTTTAGCAGCTTATATTCGTTCATTAGAGGAGTAAAAAATTAATTATTTTTTATATTAAGCATCTGCTGTTCCGGTAGATGCTTTTTTTATTTTTGCCCGCATCTGGAGCATATTAGTTATGCTATGCGAAAAACGCGGTTAGCGTACTGAGAAATATCCTGATGGTATGATGATAAACAATTTATATTTTTGATACGTGGGAAGACGAAGACATATACAAAAAACATTTGAAAACCTGGAAGTCATAGACGCCGGTGCCAGAGGTAAGGCTGTTGCTAAAGCTCCGGATGGGAAAGTTGTATTTATACAAGGTGCAGTGCCCGGAGATGTGGTCACTGTACAAACCACCAAAAAACGCTCGGGCTATTATGAAGCCCGGTTATTGGATATTCAACAAAAATCTGATAAACGTGCCATTCCGGTATGTGAGCATTTTGAGTGGTGCGGTGGCTGTAAATGGCAGAATATGGCGTACGAGCATCAGTTGTTTTACAAAGAGCGGGAGGTTATTAATAATTTACAACGTATCGGTCATTTGGGTTTACCGGAGCATCGACCCATTTTGGGGTGTGATGATATTTATTATTACCGCAACAAAATGGAGTTTTCCTTTGCGTCCAAACGTTGGTTAACCCCCATTGAAATCAAAGAACAAGATGTCATCGATTCGCAGCCGGCATGTGGTTTTCATGTTTCGGGTATGTGGGATAAGATTTTGGATATAGACCAGTGTCATTTACAGGAAGAACCGTCTAACAGCATCAGGAATTTTATCAAAGCATTTGCTGTTGAGCATCATTTGCCCTTTTTCGACCCGCGTTCACAGGAAGGTTTTCTGAGAACCATGATGATCCGGATTTCATCAACTGGCCAAATGATGGTTTTAGTTCAGTTTTTTGAAGATAAACCGGAAGCCATTCAACTGCTTCTTCAAGCTGTAAAGGATCAATTCCCTGCAATTACGTCCCTGCTCTATGTAATCAATTCAAAAGGCAATGATACAATCTATGATCAGGAGATTATATGTTTTTCAGGTCAGACCTACATCGAAGAACGGATGGAAGAATTGACATTCAAGATAAGGGCTAAATCCTTCTATCAGACCAATTCTAAGCAGGCTTATGAATTGTATAAGGTGGTGAGAGATTTTGCAGATTTACAAGGTGATGAA
>PDQD01000090.1 GCA_002747695.1 Flavobacteriia bacterium | reverse complement strand
CCATCATTGAGTGCAATACTTATATTTTTGATATCCGACATTTTGACTTGACGATTGATACTCTGCCCTTTACTACGCCATGTTCTTTCTATAGACACCGATCCTACGTAAGCAAAAATTTTGGGCAGTAATCCGGCTTTCATGGTTTCTACAGCAGCAACGAAGTATATGTTCAACTTGGGACGCCATAAATAGCTAATATGTTTAATACTATCCACCCGTTGATTCAGTGATGCATTAAACACATGCAACATTGCTGCCACATCTGCAAAATAGGTTTGATGATTGGATACAAACAACACATTGGTGTCCGGCAGATCTCTGATAATCTCCGAACCTTCTATCTTGAGCTGGTTAAAACCTCTGTAACGTTGGTGGGAAATTAAACCGAAAACCTGAATGATCAAACGCTTTATAAATAAAAAATGCCCAAAGGGACTTTTTTTAAAAAACTGCATATTAATTAGGTCTTTGTTTGGTAGTGCAAAGATAATTAGAAATTCTTATTTGTAAATTGAGGACTACTGAAAAACGATGTAATATTTTATAAAATGTCAATCACTATTGATAAACACTGCTTACAACTCCGGCGTTAACCATCTGTCTTATTCAAAAAGTCAACAGTCAAATGCTTGAGTTCATTGAGCATCATAACCGTAGCGCCCCAGATAAACTCACCCTGATAGTTTACCCCGGGACTGATTAGCGGATAATTGTCCTTATGACGTCCTACTTCTTTGTCAGAAATGTTATGTTTATCCATCAGCTGTGGCCAAGGAGAAGTCAGTACGTTTTCGACTTCGTAGTTTGTTGTAAATTCGGGTTTATAGGGCAAAAAGAACACATATGGTGTGACTAAAAACCGGCTTACAGGGATATACAGTTCGGACAATTGACATACGAACGCTGTATTTTTTAAGGATACCCCTATTTCCTCATGAGTTTCTCTTATGGCTGTTTGCTTAAGACTAATATCTGCTTCGCTCTGCTTTCCTCCGGGAAAACTTATTTGAGCAGCATGATGGCCGCCGGAATAATCAGCTCTTTTGGTTAAAACAATAGACAAATACCCATGGTCTTCAAAGAAAATAATCGATACACCGGCCAGCTTAGGATTTTGAGCTTTAATTACTGCCAAATCATAGGGTTGCCTAAATCTCGGCGCCAGTTCAAACTGTGCTTTGATGCCACCCGGCGTAGCTGTTTTTAAGAATGATATAAACGCCGGTATTTGTTTGGAGTTGATAATTGTCATATCAGTTTAACTTCTTCCACAACAAATCCTTGAGCTCTTCCAATCCCTTATGAGCTACGGATGAAATATAAACTGTATCTACAGGAATATTAATTTCTGCTTTGAGTTCCTCAATCAATTCGTCGTCAAGCATATCTATTTTGGTGATAGCCACCAAACGCTCTTTGTCCAACATTTCAGGATTAAATGCTTTCAATTCGCGTAATAAAATCTCATATTCTGCATTGATATCTTCAGCATCCACCGGAATCATAAACAGCAACACAGCATTACGCTCGATATGACGTAGAAAATAGTGTCCCAGACCTTTACCTTCTGCTGCACCTTCTATAATACCGGGTATATCTGCCATGACAAAACTCTTATGGTCTCTGTAGGGCACAATACCCAAATTGGGTTTGAGCGTTGTAAAAGGATAATCGGCAATTTTGGGTTTAGCTCTGGTTACTACAGACAGTAAGGTTGATTTACCGGCATTGGGAAATCCGACCAAGCCCACGTCTGCCAGAACTTTCAGTTCCAATCTAAACATTCCTTCTTGTGCCGGCTCTCCGGGTTGCGCATAACGCGGTGTTTGGTTGACCGGGGATTTAAAATGAGTATTTCCCAAGCCACCACGACCGCCTTTTAACAATATGACTTCCTGTTCGTGTTCGGTAATTTCAAAGAGTGTCTCATTGGTTTCGATATCATAAACTACCGTTCCTAAAGGTACAGGCACATAAATATCTTCGCCGTTTTTACCTGTACTCTGCTGGCGTCCGCCATCGCCTCCATGACCGGCTTTAAGATGTTGGGTAAATTTGAGATGAAAAAGAGTCCACAGTTGTTTATCCCCTTTTAATACAATATGACCACCTCTGCCACCGTCACCACCGTCGGGCCCACCTTTGGCGACATATTTTTCACGCCTCATATGAGCAGAACCTTTACCGCCACGTCCCGATTTTGCAAAAATCTTGATATAATCTACAAATTTTCCCTCTATCATAAGTGTTATTTTGGACTATAATGTATCAATAATGTCCGTCAGTCTTTGGGTAATTTCATCTATACTACCCACGCCATCAACACCATAAAACTTGTTTTGTTTTTGAAAATGATCTTTAAGTATTAGAGTCTTAGTCTGGTATTGTCCAAATCTGAATCTTATCTTGTCTTCACTTTGATCGTCAGCACGACCGGAAGTTTCACCCCGTTTCAAGATTCGTTGTACCAATATATCCTCAGGCACTTCAAGAGCAATCATCGCACTAATGGTTTCTCCTTTTTCCTCCAGTAATTGATCTAAAGCCTCAGCCTGAGAGGTTGTTCTGGGAAAACCATCAAATATAAAGCCCTTGACATCAGGATATTGATTGACTTCGTTTTTAAGCATATCTATGGTTACAGAGTCAGGCACAAGCTCACCTTTTTCTATATATGATTTTGCCATTTGTCCCAATGGTGTATGCTGACTCATATGATGCCTAAACACATCACCGGTGGAAATATGTATCAGCTGATATTTATTTTTAATCTTTTCTGCCTGAGTTCCTTTACCGGCTCCAGGCGGACCAAATAATATGATATTCTTCATCGTTTGAGTTTTTAACTGATATATATCTTTGAGATTTCTCCCTAATTCATTATAATCCAAACCATAACCCACAACAAACCTGTCAGGCATGGACAGACCTATATAATCTATAGGCAATTCTTTTTTAAACACATCCGGTTTAAAAAACAATGTTGCTACTTTGAGTTTTTTGACCTGTAAATGCTTAAAGACATCATAAATTTTCACTAATGTATTACCTGTGTCAATAATATCTTCGAGGATTACAACAGTACGACCGGTCACATCTGTATTAAGCCCAATGAGCTCGTTGACTGTCCCGGTACTTCCCATACCTTCGTAGGATGCAAGTTTGACAAAACTAACTTCTGAATTATAAGGATAACGCCTGATCAGATCTGCAGTAAACATAAAAGACCCATTGAGTATGCTTACAAAAATGGGTAAATCATCTCCTATATCCTCAGATATTTCATAGACAATTTTGTCTATCGCCTTTAAGATTTGTTCTTCTGAAATGTAACGTTTAAAAAATTTATCGTGTAACTTTATGACCTCGCTCATGCTATTCAAAATTTCTTAACAAACCTACTAATTTTTTAGGACTTAATGACGCTTTGTTAAGAACTCGTTTAAAATTTTTGAAACCTTCTGTATATTAGAGCTAAACATCAGCTGAACAACCTGTTTTTTCAATAATCTTGCTATTTCCGGATGCACTAAAACAACTATTATAAAATATAAAATCGTAATTTTGTATTTTAATTAACCGAGAACACGACCATTATCCGGTTTTTACCATTAAGACAATCATATATTGTCGGGATGTTGACACTAACCGGATTCGTCAAGCTTAAAAAACATTATTCACGTCACAGACAGTGATTTTTTTTTACAAGATAACTATAAGTGAACATTTAATGTGTACACTTTCACAAAACACAGATAAACGCAATATATGAAACCGGGAATACCAAAAGGCACAAGAGATTTTTCTGCTATAGACATTGCAAAACGTCAATACATATTCAACACGATTAAAAACAATTTTGAAATTTATGGGTTTGAGCCAATAGAAACACCATCATTTGAGAATTATGAAACCCTAATGGGAAAATACGGTGATGAAGGTGATCGTTTAATTTTTAAAATCCTGAAATCCGGAGATTATCTCTCAAAAATCGATGATGATATTCTAAAAACCAAAGACAGTAGAGCAGCGACAAAAAGCCTGTCAGACAAAGCTTTACGCTATGACTTGACTGTTCCTTTTGCCCGTTATGTCGTCCAGCACTTCAACGATATTACACTTCCATTCAAACGCTATCAAATGCAACCTGTATGGCGTGCCGATCGCCCGCAGAAAGGGCGTTACAGAGAATTTTTCCAATGCGATGCCGATGTTGTAGGTAGTCAGTCCTTATGGCAGGATGTAGAATTTGTACAACTCTATGACCATGTCTTTTTTGATCTGGGAATAAAAGAAATCACCATACACATTAATAACAGAAAAGTTTTAACCGGGTTGGCAACCATTATAGGTCAGGAAGATAAAATTACAGACCTCACGGTAGCTCTGGATAAATTAGACAAAATAGGCAAAGACAATGTCATTGAGGAATGGCGTTCAAAAGGTATTGCTGAGGAATCTATCAAAAAGCTACAACCCTTATTTGAATTGGACAAGGAACCTCAAACTGCTCTTGAACAAATGCGTCAACTTCTTAAAGCAAGTGCCTCAGGCACTGAAGGGATTGAAGAATTGGCTTTTGTTATTGACACATTACAACAGGTTGGTTTAAAAACAGCCCGGGTCATTCCCAGTTTTACATTAGCCCGGGGTTTAAACTATTATACAGGAACTATTCTGGAGGTTGTAGCAGATCAGGTTGGTATAGGCAGTATAGGCGGTGGTGGTCGTTATGACGACTTAACCGGTATTTTTGGCATGAAAAATCTTAGCGGTATAGGTATCTCATTTGGTCTGGACCGTATCGCCCTGGTCATGGAAACATTAGATCTTTTTTCAAATATCCGGTTAGCAAGACCCGATGTTTTAGCCATCAACTTCGGTGAGAAAGAAGCGCTTTACGCCCTCAACCTTATCAAAATGCTAAGAGATGAAGAGATAAAAGCCGAACTTTACCCGGACGCCAGTAAGTTAAAAAAGCAATTTTCTTATGCTGACAAACGTCAAATTCCCTGGATTATCATGGCAGGCACAAGAGAAATAGAACAAAATACCATAACCGTAAAAAATATGTTGTCCGGCGAACAGGAAACCATGACAAAAGATGAACTCATTTCATTTATAAAAAAAGGAATAGCAAATCTATAAGCCGGATTCTGTATCTATTTGCGGTGTCAACGACACCATAGACTCTTATCATTTATCTGGCACAGATGTTACCATCTGCATCAATCTGCCTACCCCTTGAAATCGGTCAGGTCAACCTTATCCGTCACAGACGGCGCTTCAATATACGTGGCATTTCACTGCGTAGAGTTTACCTGATTTCACTACAGCACTACCTGTACATACTTTCTGTTGCACTTGTCCTATCCCGCCTGAGCGGGTGACGGCCGTTAGCCGCTACGCTACCTTATAGTGTCCGGACTTTCCTCCATATAATTATACAGCGATAAGACGATTTACTATTCCTGAATGCAAATGTAATTTAAAAAAAGAAAACCCACTCAATGAATTGAGTGGGAAAAATTGCTATGAAAAAGAAAAAGTAGTTATTAACATAAAGCTAATAACAGGACAAAGATACATCATTTTTTTTAACTACAAAACTTTATGTGATTTTTTTCGTCTTTATCTTGCATTATTTTGCTAAACCATTTCAAACCAATACGTTCGTCTGTAAATAAATTTTTAAGTTTTAGCAATCCATTGCTGCACTTTTCTGTTGAAAGCACTTTAACATATATAGCTATGGTCTGTAGGGTGGCTTTTTTATTTAATTTCACTCCTATTCACAACATATTATATAAGCTCAGATAGTATGCGACAATGCTATTGTCACAGACTCAAAAAATCACGACTTTAATTTACACAAAAAATATCTAAATTTGCCCTCTAATTTTTCACCTTATGAAGATAGCATACTCGTGGCTAAAAGATTTTTTAAAAACAGACTGGTCTGCTGAGCAAACCGGCGAATTATTAACTGAGTTAGGACTCGAAGTAGAGGGCATTGAAGCATTCGAAAGTGTCAAAGGCGGGCTGAAAGGCGTTGTTGTTGGCAAAGTACTTACTTGTAAAAAACACCCTAACGCTGATAAACTGAGTATAACCACCGTTGATCTGGGCGATGGTAATCCGGTACAGATTGTCTGTGGCGCGCCCAATGTAGCAGAAGGACAAACCGTCCCTGTAGCAACTATAGGCACCACACTTTATGACAGTTCTGACAACTCATTTGTCATTAAAAAATCAAAAATACGTGGTGAGGAAAGTTTTGGAATGATTTGCGCCGAAGACGAGTTGGGCTTAGGTGACAGTCATGATGGTATCATGGTTTTAAATGATGCCCTACAACCCGGAACAAAAATCGCAGAGGTTTTTCAAATCGCATCTGATCAGGTATTTGAAATAGGTTTGACCCCTAACCGCGCTGATGCTATGAGTCACTTTGGAGTAGCCAGAGACCTCAGAGCCGGCCTCAAACAAAGAGACCTCAATCTGGAATTATTGACCCCCTCTGTGGTAGACTTCAAAGTAGATGACACTACCCTGACGATTCCTATAGACATAGAAAACAGCACCGATACACCGCGCTACACAGGTATTACCATATCCGGTGTTACAGTCAAAGAATCGCCACAATGGCTACAAAACAGGCTGAAATCCATAGGTATTAATCCTAAAAATAATATTGTAGATATCACCAATTTTGTTTTACACGAATTGGGTCAACCGCTTCACGCTTTTGACGCGGATAGGATAAAAGGTAAAAAGATACATGTGAAGACCTTGCCTTCTGGCACAGAATTCACCGGCTTAGATGGCATCGAACGTAAACTCAATGACACAGATATCATGATATGTGATGATGATTCAAATCCTCTATGTATGGGTGGTGTTATGGGCGGTTTGTCTTCCGGTGTCACAGAAACAACGACCAATATATTTCTGGAAAGCGCCTGTTTCAATCCGGTTGCTATAAGAAAAACATCAAAAAGCCATACGATTAATACCGACTCATCCTTCAGATTTGAACGTGGTACAGATATTTGCATGACAAAATACGCACTTAAAAGAGCTGTACTGTTAATTCAGGAATTAGCCGGAGGAAAAGTTTCTTCAGAAATTCAGGAATATTATCCTAACAAAATTGAAGAATTTGAAGTCGTTGTTAATTATGACAAAATCAATGCCGTCATAGGTCAGGAAATTCCTAAAGAAACCATCAAAAAAATATTAGCCTCATTAGACATCAAAGTTCAAAGCGAAACCGATCATATATTGGGACTTAAAGTTCCTTCGTACCGTGTAGATGTCAAAAGAGAAGCTGATATTATTGAAGAAATTCTGAGAGTTTACGGGTATAACAACATCAGTTTTACCGACAAATTAAACACTTCAATATTTCATGTGGAATTTGACAGAGAGCATTATGTCAATACCTTATCAGAACAATTAGTTGCCCTTGGTTTTTATGAGACGATGTCCAATTCCCTTACAAAACCGGAATACATAAACTTAGACGACAAACTGAAAGAGGCCCATCATGTGACCATGCTCAATCCATTGAGTTCAGATTTAGAAAGCATGCGGCAATCCATGACATTCAGCCTCTTGGAAAATATTGCCTATAACATCAACAGAAAAAATGATTCCACCAGATTTTTTGAATGGGGAAAAACCTATTACAAATACCCTGATGGTTACTCAGAACAGGAACATCTCGCTCTGGCGGTGACCGGCAAACATATAGAAAGACATTGGCAGGCTCCTGAACAACCTACTGACTTTTTCTACCTCAAAGGCGTGTTACAATCTATTTTTGAAAGAACAGGTTTACAAAACCTATCGACAAAACCTTTGAACAGCAGTCTGTTTACAGATGGTTTAGCCTTCGTCCGTAATGGTAAAACTTATGCCACATTAGGCGCTGTTCACCCAAAAGCTCTGAAAGCTTTTGGCGTCAAACAGGCGGTAATATTTGCAGATATCAAAACTGACATCTTATTTGAGCATCTCAAAACCCATGAAGTTAGTGTCAAGGATTTACCAAAATTCCCCAGTGTCAAAAGAGATTTAGCTTTATTGGTCGATAAAAACACCAGTTTTGAAATGCTCTATAACACGAGCTTTAAAGCTGAGAAAAAATTACTCAAAGCTGTTGACCTGTTTGACGTCTATGAAGGCAAGAATTTACCGGAAGGAAAAAAATCTTACGCCATGTCCTTTGTCTTAAGAGATGACACCAAAACCCTGAGAGACAAACTCATAGATAAGACCATGAATCGTATATTTTCTACTCTGAAACATGCACACGGTGTAGAACTACGTCAATAATTTCGCTGAGATATTATATAATCTCTGCAAAACAACAACACAGGGTCATCTGATGATTTACCATCGTCAGATGACCTTTTTTTATCCTTTTCTGTTTTAATGTCTACAGCAATTAAAATTTGTCATGTATATTTGTCATACACTAAACAATTATCTTTATGAACTATATCCTTTTTGACGGCAAATACAGAAATAACTTATTACCATTCACCTTTACGCGTCCTGTAGCAGATATAAGGGTGGGTATTCTGACCATACGCGAAAAATGGGAAATGATGTTGGGTGAGAAAACATCAACGCTTACCAAACTGTATTTACAGAAAAAATATCCTCTGCAAAATGAGGGTGATGACATCCTGATCAATGCATCTTACATTCCCACACCGGCTTTAGCAGAAGTCGTTAAGTCATTAGAGAAAAATCAGGCTGTGGTTTATGAGAATGAAATTGTAGCTGTTTATACCCAAGAAAAAAAGGAAAAGTTTAATCTGTCAGACTATGAGCGTATAGAATTTAAAGACAGGCTACTACAACTCCAGAAGAAATTCGAAATATTCACCTTAAACAAAGAGGCACTGAAGCTTGATTTTGACTATTTGACAAAAAAACATCCATCTGCCCCTATTCCTGACGGCGTACATGTATCCAGTCCCGAAAACATCTATATAGATCCTACGGCAAAAGTCAAAACCTGTATTTTAAATGCTGACGACGGACCAATTTATATAGGACCTCATGCCGAAGTTATGGAGGGAGCTATGATACGCGGTGGTTTTGCTCTTTGCGATCATGCCGTAGTCAAAATGGGAGCGAAAATTTATGGTGCTACAACCATAGGACCGCACAGTAAAATGGGAGGTGAACTCAACAACGTCGTCATTTTTGGTTATTCCAATAAAGCTCACGATGGCTTTTTAGGTAATTCTGTCATTGGCGAATGGTGTAACCTCGGTGCCGATACCAATAACTCAAACCTTAAAAATAATTATGCCGAAGTCAAACTTTGGTGTTATGAAGCCGCTCGTTTTATCCCTACAGGTCTGCAATTCTGTGGTCTGTTTATGGGTGATCACAGCAAATGCGGAATCAATACCATGTTTAATACCGGTACAGTTATAGGAGTTTCAGCCAATGTATTTGGCGATGGTTTTCCACGTAATTTTATCCCTTCATTCAGTTGGGGCGGTGCTCATGGATTCCAAGAATTTAAATTCAATAAAGTTAAAGAAGTAGCAACAGCAGTGATGAAACGCCGTCAAAAAGAATTTGACGAAACCGAAGAAGAACTATTAAAGGAAGTCTATGAGTTTACATCCCGGTACAGAAATTATTAAACCACAGACTATTGCTCCGCATTTAAAATCTGACATCAATTAAACATTTGACATTCAGATCTTTTGTTTCTTTCAGACAAAGTCGCTTAGCATAAGAAGCTTACAAGCCAAAGCCCCTTAAAACAGCCGGTAAAGAGCATGTTTTAAGGGGCTTTTATCATTTAAAACCTCTATTGATGTCACAAACAAAGCCATTGGATGTCACCTCAACAGCCTTAAAATCCTTTACGTTTCAATAAAGCATCAATCTTTGGCTCTTGTCCTCTGAAGGTCTTATACAGTTCCATACCATCGACTGTACCGCCTTTACTCAACAGATAACGGAATTTCTTTGCCAATTCCTGATTGTATAAATCACCACTTTCTTTAAATGCGGCAAACGCATCGGAATCCAATACTTCTGACCATAAATAGCTGTAATAACCTGCCGAATAGCCTCCCGAAAAAACATGATTAAAATAGCCGCTTTTGTATCTTGAAATGATTTCATCTATCAAACCTAATTGCTTTAATTTCTCGTCCTCAAAGGTACTCACATCAAGCTCATCAGTATTTTCTAATGTATGATAATACATATCGAGATAGGCCGCTGCCATATATTCTACCGTTGCAAAGCCCTGATTGAATTTATTGGCTTTTTTGATTTTTTCTATCAAGGCATCCGGGATAGGTTCACCGGTTTTGTAATGCACGGCAAATGTTTTAAGAAATTCCGGTTCACTCATCCAGTTTTCCATGACCTGAGAAGGAAATTCCACAAAATCCCTTGGGACATTAGTTCCTGAAAGTGAGCGGTACTTGACATCGGAGAAAAGACCGTGTAAACCGTGCCCAAACTCGTGGAAAACAGTTTCAGCTTCCCTGATGGTCAATAACGACGGGGTGTCTGCCGTAGCTTTGGGGAAATTAAAATTATTGGTAACTATCGGTGCCACTTTAGTACCGTCTTTATAATGCTGATCCAATAGTTCATTCATCCACGCCCCTCCTCTTTTACTCGGTCTGGCATAATAATCCATATAGATAAGTCCCAAATGAGAGCCGTCTTTTTCCAAAACCTCAAAAACATCCTGATCTTCATGCCAAGTTGGTACATTGTCTAATTTTTTAAACGTCAGACCGTAGAGTTTGTTAGCCAATAAAAAAGCCCCCTTAACCACATTGTTGAGTTCAAAATAAGGTTTGGTTTCGACTTCATCAAAATCATATTTTTCTTTACGTATTTGCTCTACATAATAACGCCAGTCCCACCCTTTAAAGACGGCATTATTACCTGATTTTTTCTTTTTGGCAGCTAATTCGTCTCTTTCTTCTTTTGCCATTTTCAGCGCAGAAGGCCATAATTCATCCATAAACTCAAAGACCTTTTCAGGAGACTTAGCCATATTATCGGACAGCACGTATTCAGCGTGAGTTTTATAGCCCAACAACTGAGCCCGTTCAGCTCTTAAAGTCACTATTTCTTTGATGATAGTTTTATTGTCACTGGCATTGTCCTGATTTCCACGGTCAGCATAACCGTTATAAATGGCTTTACGGGTGGCCTCATCCGGAGAACTTTGCAATAGCGGATTGACCATAGGGCGTTGCGCAGAAAAAGACCAACCATTCTCATGACCTCTGTCTTTAGCAAGCGCAGCCGCATTGGCTTTAGTACTTTCAGACAGATTACCCAGTAAAGCTTCATCCTCAATATACAACTCAAAATCATTGGTTTCTTTTAACACGTTGTTCCCGAATTTTTGAGACAATTCAGCCAACTTCGTGTTGATGGCTTTTAACCTTGATTTCTGTTCTTTGGACACATTGGCTCCCGAACGCATAAATGATTGATAAGTCTCTTCCAACAGTTTGAGTTGTTCAGAATCTAAATCTAAGGTGTCTTTTTGCTCATAAACTGTTTTTATACGTTGAAACAGTGCTTCATTCAGCATAATCTCATCCTGATGTGCCGCAAGCTGAGGCGCCATGGTTTCAGCGACTTTCTGCAATTCATCATTAGTATGAGCAGAATTGACCGCATAAAACAAACGCTTGACCTTCCCCAGATCTTCACCACTGAATTCCAGAGCTTCTATAGTATTCTCAAATGTTGGGGCATCCGGATTAGACACAATCTGTTCTAATTCTTCATTATGCTTGCTTATGGCTTGTTCAAACGCCGGTAAATAATGCTTATTCTCTATTTGATCAAATGGCGGCGCATTGAACGGATTTTCCCATGGTTGTAAAATAGGGTTATCGGTCATAACTGTTGATGTTTTTTTATTTTGACAAGATGTTGTAAATAAAACCGTCAATAATAGTATAGTCGAAGCTAATGGTTTCATGATTTATAATGCTAATTTAATAAAGCGTAAAGGTAATCGTTTTCTGAATATCTTAGACCCGAAATATTCACCAAAAAATCTATTGTATAATCAAATGACTGCAAAACAAGACAGGGTATTATGTTACAAATTCAACTTAATTACCCCTGAAAAAATCATATTTTCATTCAATATTTCCGGTAGATTGAACCTGAATTAACGCACTATCAAAGATGCGTATAATTTTTGTAAGTTTGAACACTCAATGCAATCAGTTAAAATCATAGAATGCCCAAGGGATGCCATGCAAGGTATCAAAACTTTTATTCCAACAGAACAAAAGGTGCGTTATATGAATATGCTATTAAAATCCGGTTTTGACACATTGGATTTTGGAAGTTTTGTATCACCTAAGGCTATTCCACAGATGCGTGATACGGCAGAAGTGCTAAACCAACTGGATTTATCCCAAACCAATACCAAATTACTGGCGATTGTTGCCAATGAACGCGGGACACGAGATGCTGTACAATTTGACGCTATAGATTATTTAGGGTATCCGTTTTCGGTATCAGAAATTTTTCAGATGCGTAACACCGGTAAAACCATTGAGGAGTCTGTTGTACTATTAGATACAATTATCAATCTGGCTCACAAACACGGTAAAGCAGTGGTAACATATTTATCTATGGGCTTTGGAAATCCTTATGGCGAACGATGGAATGTAGAGCTGGTTTCAGAATGGGTGGAAAGACTCAACCAAATGGGCGTTGAGATTTTATCCTTGTCAGATACGATAGGCAGTGCAACCCCCGAAGATATTTCATATATTTTTTCTCAGGTCATTCCGGCGTTTCCACAGATAGAATTTGGGGCACATTTACACACCCATCCCAAGGATTGGTTTGCCAAGGTAGATGCCGCATACCAAAGTGGCTGTCACAGATTTGACGGTGCTATCAAAGGTTTTGGCGGTTGCCCTATGGCCAAAGACGACCTGACAGGTAATATGCCTACAGAAAAATTACTGTCTTATTTCTCTGCCAAAAAAGCCGATACAGGCATTGACACACTGGCATTTGAGTCTGCCATCAATAAGGCCATGGAGGTCTTTGGAATGGTTTGA
>PDQD01000089.1 GCA_002747695.1 Flavobacteriia bacterium | reverse complement strand
ACCTTCTATATGATCATATTCATGCTGAACAATACGTGCCACAACTCCGGTTAAAGTTTCTTCCTGTGGTTCGAAGTTTTCATCCAGATATTTTATTGTGATAGACGGTTGTCTTCTGACATCTTCGTTGACACCGGGAATACTCAGACAACCTTCGTTAAACGCCCACAAATCACCGATTTCTTCAATAATCTGAGCATTGATAAATACTTTTTTAAAGTTTTTGATGTAATTCTGTTCGTCTTCAGAATAATCGTCATAGTCATCAAAAGGTGACGCATCAACGATAAACAAGCGGATAGCTTTACCGATCTGAGGCGCAGCCAAACCAACACCGGAAGCATTATACATGGTCTCAAACATATTACTAATCAATGCCTCAAGAAAAGGATAATCTTTTGTTATATCAGTGGTTTTTTTTCTTAAAACCGGATCGCCGAATGCTACTATGGGTAATATCATATCTTTAAAAAATTGTGTTGCAAAATTAATCAATTTATTCTAAGTCCGGTATTTGATGAGCGTTTTAGAATTTCCGTTTAAAGTAAACAAGCGGAAATTCTTTATAAACGCTCTGTTTTTAACACCAAAACACTCTAATATAACAAACTCAATGCCACATATTTAAAACCACGCTATCACATGAATAAAAACCGACACAAAAAAACGTTAATTTCACTCTGAATACAGTCTAAGGAGAACTCACTAAAGTCTATTTCACAAAAAAAATGAACAATTAACAGCAATCCTAAACACTTATCATCATCATTTGTCCGTAAACTTTTGCTACATTTGAAAGTGTTTAACCGTTAAAATGGTCTGTCATTGCAACCTTAAAAAGGAATAGTCAAAACTCATGAAACAAATATATTCCGGTAAGGATTTTTGGAAAAACTATATGGTTAATTGGTTTGGCACCGATTTGATTACAGCGTGGGAAAAACAGGTTGACAGACAACAAATTGGCTCTGTCAATGGCACTATTAATCTGGAAATATACAGAAACACGGACCCTGAAAAACCCGTGATTGTGTTTACCCATGGCATAGCAGGCTATGCCAGAATATTGCTACCTTTTTTAATACCACTATTTCACAAAGGTTATAACATCATAGCCCCCGATCTGGAAGGTTATGGCTATAACAAAAGATTAAAAGGTGATTTTACCTGGAACGTTCATTTACAAAACTTAAAAGACACGGTTGATTATGCGAGAACAATATTTAAGGGTAAAGTATTTTTAGGTGGTGCCAGCATGGGTGGTCCGTTAGCTTATGCCACAGATGCCCGCTACAATTGTGCTGATGGATTGATTTGTTGGTGTCTATGGGATTTTTCAGACAGAGCATTTATGACTAAAGAAACGACCACAAAAGGGCTGACGTATCCATTAATGCCTTTACTGAAATTGTTTGCCCAGTTCATGGGCAAACTACGATTAAAAACCTACTATTTTATCTCATATGACACCTTAACAGACAGCGATGCATTTAACAGTTTATTGAAAAAAGATCCTCAAGCCGGCACTATGATTAGTCTGAGAGGGGTGTTGTCTTTACTCACCCAGACAAAGCCGGACATACCCCATGAGGACTACGACAAACCCGTTCTTGTCTGTCAACCGGAGCACGACCGGATGACCCCAAGCATGTATACCAAGACGACTTTTAAAAAAATCAAATCAGCCAACAAGAAGTATTGTGAATTTGAAGGGGCTCATTTCCCGTTGGATCAAGCAACCTATGACCGATGGGCTATTTGTGTCGATAGCTTTTTGAAAGAATTTTAAAATACAATGTCTTATTTATGGAAGAATAAGCCCCACCCCATGAGGCAATCACCAGCTAGAACCTCACAAGCATGACATAAAATCATCTTGGCACAGCCTTTGAAATACTGTATTGACAAGAAACACTTGAAAACCTCAAACAAAAGATTATCAGGTGTTTATGATTTATTATCCGTTCAGTTACAGGATTTACTATGACCCGTAACTGACAAAATGACTTTAATAACGACATGAGTAAACTAAAAATAGAAGCTTTTGACACCTCATTTTTGGACAGTATAGGCGATGAAAATTCAGAATTTATACCCCTGCTGAGCTCTGAAGACGAAGAAGAAATACACAAGGAAGGCATACCGAACCAATTACCTATTTTACCTTTGCGTAACTCGGTTTTATTTCCCGGAACGGTTATCCCTATCACTGCCGGACGTGATTCGTCTATCGCTTTGGTCAAAGACGCACAAAAAGGAGACAAAATAATAGGTGTTGTCGCACAAAAGAATGAAGGAACGGAAGAACCCGGCCTTGAAGATCTTCACAGTATAGGGACTGTTGCCCGTATATTAAAACTATTAAAAATGCCTGATGGCAATACAACCATTATCATTCAGGGTACCAATAGGTTTAAGGTAGGAAAACTCATACAACAGGAACCATACCTTGTGGCAGAGAGTATTCCTTTTAATGAAGACAGAACCGCTATCAAGGATTCTGAATTTGAAGCCATCATAGAATCTTTAAAAGAAAAAGCCCTTGAAATCATAGAGATTAATCCGGCCTTACCTACTGAGGCAAGTTTTGCCATAAAGAATATTGACAGCAAAACTTTCTTATTGAATTTTATATCCAGTAACTTGGATTTAGACCCCAATGACAAACAAATCCTGCTCAACGAACCCAATCTGAAGGAACGTGCCTTGATGACCTTGCGTAAAATGGATGAGGAGTTGCAAAGACTGGAATTAAAACAGGATATTCAGTCCAAGACCCGTTCTGATATGGATAAGCAGCAAAGAGAATACTATTTGCACCAGCAGTTAAAAACCATTCAGGAGGAATTGGGAGAGCAATCTTACGCAGAGGAGTATGATGAGATGCAGAAAAAAGCGGACAAAAAACAATGGCCAAAGGAAGCTAAAGAAAAATTTGACAAAGAACTCGGCCGTTTAAAACGCATGAATCCTCAGGTCGCAGAGTACTCTATGCAACGTAATTATTTAGATTTCTTACTGGAATTACCCTGGCATGAATACTCCAAAGATAATTTTGACCTCAAACGAGCCCAACGCATCCTTGACCGTGACCATTCCGGAATGGAAAAAATCAAAGAGCGGGTCATCGAGCATTTAGCGGTTTTAAAACTCAAAGGAGACATGAAATCTCCTATCATCTGTCTCTACGGCCCTCCGGGCGTGGGAAAAACCTCTCTGGGGAGATCTATAGCCGAAGCTCTCGGAAGAGAATACGTGCGCATGTCACTGGGTGGTTTACGTGATGAAGCAGAAATCAGAGGACACAGAAAAACATATATCGGGGCTTTACCGGGACGTATTTTACAATTGATTAAAAAAGCTAACACCTCTAACCCCGTGTTTATTCTGGATGAAATAGACAAATTGGGTAAATCCCATCAGGGAGATCCTTCTTCTGCCATGCTTGAAGTTTTAGATCCGGAACAAAATATGTCATTCTATGATAACTATCTGGAAATGGGCTATGATTTATCCAAAGTGCTCTTTATTGCTACTGCCAATAACATATGGGATGTCCCATGGGCTTTACGCGATCGTATGGAGCTCATTCATCTGACCGGTTACACCACAGAAGAAAAAGTGGAAATCGCTAAGAAACACTTACTACCCAAGCAGCTCAAAGAACACGGTTTAAGCAGTAAGGACCTGAAAATAGGTAAAAGACAAATGGAACTTATCATCAACACTTACACCCGGGAATCCGGTGTGAGATTGCTGGAGAAACGTATTGGCAAACTGGTACGTTATGCGGCGAAATCCATAGCTATGGAAGAAGACTATGAGGTTTCTCTGACCAATGACAAAATCACCCAAATTCTGGGGGTATCACATATGGCCAGAAACAAATATGAAATTCCCAATGTTGCCGGTGTAGTGACCGGTTTATCATGGTCACAGACCGGTGGTGATATTTTGTATATAGAAACTATCATTTCAAAAGGTAAAGGCATGACCATTACCGGAAATTTGGGGAATGTCATGAAAGAATCTGCGACCATTGCTCTAGAATACATCAAAGCCAGAGCAGAAGAGTTTGGCATTGATACCAAAGTTCTGGACAAATACAAAGTACACATCCACGTCCCTGAAGGCGCAACCCCTAAAGATGGGCCCAGTGCCGGAATAGCCTTGTTAACCTCGCTGGTTTCTGTTTTTACCCAACGTAAAGTCAAAGCCCATATCGCTATGACCGGAGAGATTACCCTGAGAGGAAAAGTATTACCTGTAGGTGGTATCAAAGAAAAAATTCTGGCTGCAAAACGGGCTAACATCAAAGAGATTATTCTTTGTGAAGAGAATAAAAAGGACATCGATGATATCAAACCTCAATACCTCAAAGGACTTAAATTTCATTATGTCAATTATATGAAAGAGGTCATTGATCTGGCTGTTTTAAAACAAAAGGTCAAAAATCCAATCAAATTTGATTTAAATCATCGCAAATAAGTACTTTTAGAAGTAAGTTAAATAGAGATCCATACACTCATAAAAAAATCCGATTTGTGGTGAAAACAAGTCGGATTTTTTCTATTAGTGGGAAAAATAATTTGTTCACAGCACTTAAATTCAAGTAATAAATATAACTTTAAGAAGATCTAAAATTGATTGACATTTTATTCTGAAAGCTACTCTGTTTTAGCTTTTCGGATTCCGCCGTGTTAACAACAATCTTCTTTACAATCTTTTATTAATATCATTTTGTTTATCAAATATTCGTTTAACTTTCTCTTTGCCAAAAAAAAATCTTATGTTGATGTAATATGTCTTAAAATATTTTTTGTTTTTATAAAAAGCATATTTTATACGTCTTTCATTTATTTTTAAATCATCACGTGCCAAATCATAAGCTCCGGCACTAATTTGAAAATTTTTAAATGACTTGCTTAACTCCGCAGTTAATGAATGCAAGGTATTTATTTTTCCTATAATACTACGTCTACTACTGTAATAGCTATAATTAAGAGATAAAATCGTGTTTTGTTTTTTGTTTAGTATTATGTTGTTTTTTATTCTAAGATTATAACTGGCATCATCAAAATCCAGATTTATACTATTGTAATTGCCCTTATTCGTATTATAATTATAACTTAATGATGCTGAAAAATTCCAATTTCCTTTGAGTAAATCCTTTGAATATGTTAAGTCAAAAAAATAGTCATGTCCATTGCCCCAATTATCTGTAATGGTTTTAATATTGCCATCTGATAAAATTATATCAAAATTATTAAATAAGTTCTTATCACGCGTATACTCAAAATCAAAACTAAAATCATCAAAAAATGTATAATTGAAGTATAATTCATAACTAATTGTAGGAAGTAAATTAGGATTACTCTGTCTGAAAGAAGTTGGTGAAGTATAATAAATAAAAGGATTTAAGTTATTATACGGAGGTCTTATAATAGATGACCCAAAATCTAACGAAAATTCATGATTGTAATTTGGTATAAAAAGAACTGAAAATGAAGGGAACAAAAAAGTGTTTGATAGTTTCTTTACGTCTAAGTTAGTCTTAGTTTTCCCTTCAGAGTTAAAATATTCTAAACGCCCTCCTATTTTACCTTGAAACTTTTTGCTGAAAATCTTTTTATACGTTATATACCCAGCTATAGTATAATCTTTATATATGAATTGATTAGTTTGTTCTAGGTTTGATAGATTTTTAACTTCATAAAGAACGTCACTAAAAAAATCATTATCAATAGAACTATAAGTGTAAGAAGCCCCAATATTCATTTTGTCGTTATTGGATAATATTTTTGAAAAGTCTGTTTTTAAATTATGTGCCTTTATTTTAATATCAGTGTTTTGAAGAAAATTAGTGTTTTCTTGATTTGAGTAAATAAAATTATTAAAAAGATTTTGTTCTTTTTTATTGTTGTAAAAGTTATAGTCAACATTTAATTTACTTCCATTATCATCCGTTTGCACGTTGTAATTGACATTGCTAAAAAGTGATTGATTATGGGGGTTTTTATCTTCTATGTTTGCAATAATAGTAGAATCAATAGTAGAATTTATATTGCTAAAACTACTGTTAATATTGGAAAAGTTTCTTCTGTCTAGTAATATTGAATTAAATTGAAATCCTACATTTTGATTTTCGTTTATATTGTAATTAACATTTATATAAGCAGTTAAATCCTTTTTTTTATTTGTGCCGTCTGAATGAATCGCTGTTGTTATATTATTGACATAGTCGTCATATGTACTATTTGATTGTAATTTCTTTTTGAAATTATTGAACGTGATCCCCGAAGTAACACTCCATTTGTCTTTAGAAAAAGATAAATATCCATTTAGCCGATGAGAATTGTAAAATGATTGTGAAACTCGAGTAGACAAGATTCCTTTAACCCCTTCATTTTCTTCATTTTTTAGTATAATATTTACAATTCCATTTTTATTACTTGCATCATATTTACTGTCCGGATTTTTAATAATTTCTATTTTTTTTATTTTAGTAGCAGGAATAGACTGCAACATGTTTAAAGCAACATTAATGCCTCCAACATTTTTCCCGTTAATCTGAATAATTGCATTTCCTTTGTTTCTTATTTTTAAGTTCATTCCATCGGGAGAAACTTCAACGATTGGAATAGTATTAAAAAAATCGTATGTAGTTTTATTTTTTGCAAATTTAGAGGAAGCGATATTTGTTAAAATATATTTTCCAACTCTTTTTTTAAGTCTTGGCATAGTCCTTATTGTCACTTCATCTAAAGAGATTCCGGTATTTAAAACAATCGATTCTAAATCTAAATCTTGAGTTATATTTAACTCCTGAGAATGTATAACTTCTGAAAAATATAGCACATTTAAATTATAAACACCATCGGGTAAGTCAGTTAACATAAAAACGCCATTTTCACCAGTAAGTCCATTTTTTATCGTTATAGAGTCCAATGTTTGTAAAACAACTTGTGCGTACTCTAAAGGTTTATTGGTCTGTTCTATAATTCTTCCTGTTAATGTGTTTTGAGAATAACCAATGATTGGTAATGTAACGAATATGAAAAATAACAACCTACTCATGACCGTAAAAATAAAAATTTTTAGTACGCGCAAAAAATTTAATTCGCTTTTATTTTAAAAAAAACAAGTTTTAAAATAAGGTTCTAAAATATTAATTTTTAGTATATTGTCTAATTAATTACCCAATTAATGGGAGTGAGCTAAAAATAGCTATCTACTCATAAAAAACCGATTTACGGTGAAAACAAATCAGGTCTTTTCTATTGTGGAAAAAGAATTTGTTTATAGTTGATAAATGACTGTTTTTTTGATTTTTGAACATAATTTACCCCATGAACTTTTAAAAGTTGTTTATAATTAGGCTGTTTTTCTTATTCTGTAACGCACCTTTCTACTTATCTCCAAAGCATTAGCAGTACGGATACTCAAAACTACCCAACAATCATTTGTCGATAAGCGTGATAAGGATTTTTTTATCAGAATCCATTGTAATGGACGTTTCATCAAACTTTGGGGCTCTGAACACCGGAGTATAATTCTTTGAAAACCCATATGATTCTATGGGCATCCCTAACATATTGGTATTACAAACAGAATCCAAATTTTTATCGTGAAAAACAGCTACGGCATAATTATTCTGAGGGAGATTATTCAGGGTAAATGACATATCGTGGTCCTTTACTTTTACATAAACTTTTTTGAACTCCCTGCCGTTTTTTAAGAAATCATCACCGGTATTATAAACGCCTATCTGGATATTGCCCTTCAGAGTCTTTATATTATTGATTTTAATAGTCAGGTTAAAGGATTGACCCAACAAGGTTGTTGTAAACAAAAACGAAGTTGTCAGTAAAATAATAGTATGCTTCATCATTTATTTGGTTATAAAAAAGTGGTGTATTAAATCTCTGTTTCCTGTTTTAAAAGCTTTTAAAGGCAAGGATAATTTGACTAATCTTTTATTGATTAACGTTTTAAAAAGTTTAGTCAAATGGTATAGTACACGTGATTGTTGTGCTTTCAACCGGTTAAAATAATCGGTAGTTGTGTCTTTTCTGAAATGCAGAATTTGCTGTAAATCATCCCCATCGGCATAATAACCGCAATGAAAATTCTTTTCGGCAAATGATTTTTCGGGAAAATTGAGTTTTCCTAAACCAAACACATCAAAGTTCCGCTCCAGAAATGTCCTATAGGTCAACCGGCATTTGTCACCACCACCCAAATTAAAAATCTTATGGTTGAGTTCTTCCTGATGTTCAACAGCATTGACAAAAGCTCTGGCTGTATCTCGGGGTGTGGCAAACTCTAAAGACGTATCCAAAGGCATATGAAACATCAAATGTGAGAGCTTATGGTTATTGGTGCCCATAATCGCAGACAACCTAAAAACAGACCAACGAACACCGGATTGCTGTATTAATTCTTCTGCTTTGATCTTGGTCACCGCATAATTGTCTTTCGGGCTGGGCTGTATCGGGTCAGAAACTTTTATCATTGGGTTTTCAACCCTGTCTCCATAAACCGAAACTGATGAAGCATACACCAAAAAAGGCTCTTTATCTGACTGCTTCATGGCATGAAGTATATGTGCTGTACCTGTGACATTCACAGCATAAGCCAAGGCATGTTTTTCATCCGCCAAAGGTGGAATTACTGCGGCGAGATGAAGAATAACATCAACATCTTTAACCAGTTCATCAACAAAGAATTGATCAGTTATGGAACCGAAAACCACCCGGCAATTGGTCTTATAACGTTTTAAAATCTTCCTGGATTGTTTTGTGGCAAGATCGGTAGCAATAACCTCGTACTTTGAGTTATTTTTACTCAACTGTTTGATTACAGACCGGCCTACAGTACCTGAAGCTCCTGTAACCAGTATTTTTATTTTATAGTCAACCATATAATATGTTTATTAAACACCTATCAAATTTCAGGCTGTTTTTTAGTTTTAATCACAAAATATTTGTTAAATTTACAAACCTAAAATTGCCGGAAGTTTTATTTATTAATTGTCCTTACTTCCAGATTGACTTTATAACTGACTGATTTAAAAAGGGATTCGTAATTGTCAACATGTTTTAGATTTTTATAAACAATATTTGTCAGTAAAATACTTGTAGAATTTTAGGACACCATTCTGCATAATTATATTTTTGCCCCATGGAACAAGTCGATAAAAATATCAAACGCAACACACGTACTAACAATATTATCTCATTAGAAAAAGGGAAACTCCCCCCACAGGCTCTTGAGCTTGAAGAGGCTGTTTTGGGTGCCATGCTTATAGATAAAGGCGCTGTGGATACCGTGATTGACATTCTCAGTCCTGATACGTTTTATAAAGAAGCCCATCAACATATTTATAAAGCTATCTTTACTTTATTCCAGAACTCCCAACCCATTGACATACTCACGGTCTCTGAACAACTCAAAAAAGATGGTCAGCTGGATGTTGCCGGTGGTGATTACTATTTGGTACATTTAAGTCAGAAAGTAGCCTCTACTGCCCATGTTGAGCACCACGCCCGTATTGTACTGGAACGGTATATCAAACGCAATCTGATTTCCATTTCGGGCAAAATAGAAGAAGAAGCTTTTGACGAAACCACCGATGTTTTTGAAGTCTTAGACGGCGCTGAAGCAAAACTCTTTGAAGTCTCTCAAGGCAATCTTAAAAAAAGTACCGAAGATGCAAAAACCCTAGTATCCCAAGCTATAAAACGCATAGAAGATGTCTCCAAAAAAGAGGGTATGAGTGGTGTGCCATCAGGTTTTGAACGGATTGACATGATTACTTCCGGCTGGCAAAACTCTGACCTTATCATTATTGCCGCGAGACCCGGTATGGGTAAGACCGCTTTTGTACTGTCTATGGCAAAGAATATAGGCATCAAATTTAATACACCGGTGGCTATATTCTCTCTGGAAATGTCATCTGTACAGCTCATCACCAGGATGATTTCAAGTGAAACAGGTTTAACCTCAGAAAAGTTACGTAAAGCCAATCTGCAACCGCATGAATGGGAACAACTCAATGTCAAAGTCAAAAACCTGTCCAACGCTCCTATCTGGATAGATGACACGCCTTCACTGTCCATATTTGACCTACGGGCTAAGGCTCGTCGTTTGGTATCCCAACACGATGTGGGAATCATCATCGTTGATTACCTGCAACTCATGACCTCCGGCAGCAGCAGTAAAGGAGGCGGGAACCGCGAACAAGAAATCTCTATCATTTCCAGAAACCTGAAAGCCTTGGCAAAAGAGCTCAATATCCCCGTGATCACCTTGTCTCAATTATCCAGGGAAGTGGAAAAACGAGGGGGTACAAAACGACCTATCCTGTCAGATTTAAGGGAATCGGGATCTATAGAACAAGACGCTGATATTGTATCATTTATCTACCGTCCGGAGTATTACGGTTTTCACGAATGGGAAGATGATGAGCGCAGCCCCAGTGATGGTCAGGCGGAGTTTATCATAGCCAAACACAGAAACGGAAGTCTGGACAATGTAAGATTAAAATTTGAAGGTCATCTGGCTCAATTCTCTGACTTGGATGATGGCTTTTCTTCCACATCTTATATGTCAAAAATGAATGAAGAAAATACAGACATTCCCGATAGCGCCAAAAGCATAGACCCTAATGACGCCTTTGCAGATGATGGTGTACCTTTTTAAAAAAGCATATAAATCATTTTCCACAATCGCCTTTGTTCATGACAATTTAATGTATCTTTAACACCTGATTAAAAATTATAAAAGGTTTTGAGGACAATAGTCATTATCCTGTTTTTTGTACTGACCAACCTGCCATCCTATGCAGATTACATTCTGATTCCTATGGATGACACTGAACAACGTCAGCATTTGAAGGCCTATGGTATAACCTACTGGGCACTACAACAAGGACAAAAAGTACAGTGGTTACTCAACTACCGCGGAGGATCCTTTTTACTGGCTGATTCTCCTGAGACTCAAAAGGAGTGCCGGATCAGAGGGGTTGATTTTCAGGTTATCAATACGACTAAAGCCGCAGAAATACTTGAATTCATTGCCAGTCCTTCACAGAATATGGAAGCTGTCATACTGGAAAAAGCCCCTAAAATAGCTGTTTACTCACCCAAGGGTAAAGCCCCCTGGGATGATGCTGTGACACTGGTACTCAACTACGCAGAAATTCCTTATGAAGTCGTCTATGATCAGGAGGTTTTAGAAGATAAATTATTATTGTATGACTGGCTACACTTGCATCATGAAGACTTCACCGGACAATTCGGGAAATTCTATGCCGGCTACAGAACCTATCCCTGGTATATCAACCAAAAGAAAGAAGCAGAAGAATTAGCCCGGGCTTTAGGCTTTGCCAAGGTATCACAAGCCAAACTGGCCGTAGCCCGAAAAATAAAAGCTTATGTCACTGGTGGAGGTTTTATGTTTGCCATGTGTTCTGCAACAGACAGTTTTGATATCGCTCTGGCTGCTGACGGCGTGGATATTTGCGAGACCATGTTTGACGGTGACCCTTCGGAACCTGGTTATCAGGACAAAATAGACTTTGCCAAAACCTTTGCTTTTGAAAACTTTAAATTGGAACGCAGTCCGATGGTCTATGAGTTTTCATCAATAGACATGACCCGAAAAAGAACCAATGTACCCCGTACCTCAGATTATTTTACACTGATGAATTTTTCTGCCAAATGGGATCCGATTCCTACCATGTTATGTCAAAACCACACGACTTTGGTCAAAGGGTTTTTAGGCCAGACAACGGCTTTTGACCCCAAATTTATCAAACCCGGGGTACTGATTATGGGCGAAAATAAAATAAACGGCGAAGCCCGTTATATCCACGGTATTCAGGGTAAAGGCATGTGGACCTTTTACGGAGGACACGATCCTGAAGATTACCAACACAGGGTGGGAGATCACCATACAGAATTGGAACTACACCCCACTTCCCCCGGGTATAGACTTATTCTCAACAACATTCTTTTTCCCGCCGCAAAAAAGAAACGATTAAAAACCTAACAACATAATTCTTATGAAAAACTTATTATTAGCCAGTACCTCTACAGTCTATGGAAGACCCTATTTATCTTATTTGTTTGATGAATTGTCAGTCCATTTCAAAGGGGTCAAAGAAATTATCTTTATTCCGTTTGCCCGCCCCAGTGGTAAAACACACGATGAATATACAGCCGTTGCCGCTAAAGCTTTTGCAGAGATTGGTATAGGCGTCAGAGGAATTCACACGTTTGACAAACCCATTGAAGCCATCCAAAAAGCCGAGGGATTTTTTACCGGTGGCGGTAACTCATTTGTACTACTCAACGATTTATATAAAAATGGTTTGTTAGCACCACTCAAACAAGAAGTACTCAATGGGAAACCTTATTTTGGCACCAGTGCCGGTAGTAATATCGCAGGGCACAACATCATGAACACCAATGATATGCCTATCGTATATCCACCTACTTTTGACGCTATGGGTTTGATTCCTTTTAACATCAACCCTCATTATCTGGATCCTATACCCGGCTTAAAACATATGGGTGAAACCAGACAAACCCGTATAGAAGAATATTTGGTGTATAACACCATTCCGGTTATTGGTTTGAGAGAAGGCAACTGGTTAGAAGTCAAAAACGATTCAATTATTTTGAAAGGTGAACCCCAAGCCAGATGGTTTGAACCCGGTAAAGATCCTGTAGAGTATTCTTCAGGGAAAGAGTTGGGGTTGGTTTAAAGGGAAATTGAAAACTATCTCATTAGCTTTTGTCAATATATAGTAACGCAGGTAAAGACAACTATACTAGCATATAATTGTGTTTTTAACAGTTATAGACATAAAAGTATTTAGGGGGAGAAGCAACACAGCCAATTAATAGCCGTCAGAACAATAAAAAGCAGAAGCCTTTTTATCTATTTCTATTATTCTCCCTCTAAGATAATCAACATCAAAAACTTTATATTTTTTGTAAATATCACAATCAAAATTATTGTTTATTGTTTTGGTTTGATTGGTTTTTTCACCAACCCCAAACCTACCTCTTGGTGGATGATTTCCGTCATAGAGATACCAGCATATATCATATCGGGCATCAAAAGAGACTATATCCTCTATTTTTTTATTTAAAACTTCCCAATTATAATCATGATTTTCAACAATATCTTCTGCTGATATCAATAGAATATATAAAGTATTTGATTTTGAATAAACCATTATTTGAGTAGAATGACGCTTTTCATTAAGTTCTATAAACTCATAGGGCTCTGTCTCTTCCAAATGATATCCAATAAATGCATCATATTTATAAAATGTATCACCTATTTTTAACGTATCAAGCGTATTTGTATCTACCTTACTTTTATTTACTTGTACACTATCTAAAACTTCGTTGTGATGATATTTATTCTTGGGACTTTTTATTTTTACTATATTATTACACCCAATAAAAAGATAAATAAACAGACCAATAAACAAGTATTTTTTCATATTAATTGAGTTTTGGGGCATGAGCTTTTTACTATTACTTACAAACCTACCATGTGACCTGATTCAATATCAATATAACTTATATTGGTATAATACACTTTATTCTGTTGACGTTTGT
>PDQD01000088.1 GCA_002747695.1 Flavobacteriia bacterium | reverse complement strand
CCGTTACAGGCAAAAAACAGGACTAAAAAAATAATTGAGACTATAGAAACTTTGAGTGTCTTCATAACTCTGAAACTTTAGAATGGTTTAAATGATGTTTTTTTCAACGCGTAAATTTTTAAGTAAGAACGTTGTCTGTACTTGTTTTCTTGTACAGCTGAAAGTGTACTAAAACATTTTTTTGTTTTTTTAACAACCTTTGATTAATAATTCTGCTGAGGCAGGATTGGTAGCCAATGGGACATCGTGAACATCACATAGACGCATCAACATAGAGATATCAGGCTCGTGTGCATGTTTGCCCAGCGGATCTCTGAAGAAAATAACCATATTTATAGTGCCTTCGGCAACCCGTGAGGCTATTTGGGCATCACCTCCCATAGGTCCGGAAAGGAATTTGTGAATGTCAAATCCCGCTTTTTCGGCTTTTTCTCCGGTAGTACCCGTGGCAAACAGATGAATTTCCTTTTGTTTTAATATGGCCTTGTGATCCATTAAAAATTGAACCATATCTGCTTTTTTAGCATCGTGGGCTATGACTGCTATATTCATTGATGATTTGTTTTCAACAAATATACGTGACAATTTTTAATTCTCATCCGGATGGGTGAAAATCAATGCTCATATCAGGGCTAAACGATGCTGTAAAGTAGATGCTTTTATAATTCTAATTTAAAAGCGCCTTCAATACCTGTAGCATAGAACTTCACGTTCTTTTTTTGACAGGTCTCACGCCAAAGTTTAAGCATGGATTTGTAGTTTGAACCATCGGCTATAATCAGTTGTGGTTGTAACCGTTCAATCAACCGTTCTAAATGTAGTTGAGGTGATTGAGTCAGGATGACAATCTCCGGTTTGGGGTTGACCGGCTCGTAAATGCTATTGCTGTCTATCAGCATAATCAACCGGTTTTTATATGCTAAAAAATTCTGATTAAGTGGTAGTGTATCTGTATTGTTAACCATGTGTTGTATGCTGTAATCTCTGACAAATCGGGGAGGAGTCTTGAGATTGCCCGAATGAAAAAGGTCTAATTGTTGGCCTTTTTTGATTCCAATCAGGGTCTGTGTTGTTCGGTGAAAGACCACTAATTCATCGTGTTTTAAGGCTTGCCATTTGTCGTAAATAAATATGAGTTGTAACAATATGATGCCACTGAGCATCAGTATGACAAGTTTTTTTCTTCGGGTTGACAGCCATAGGTAAATCGCCGCCAATAGCATAACAGTAGCTATGACCTTTGGTTTGGACCACGAAATATCGGTCAATAAAAATTTTTCTTGTGCCGCAATCCATGCCATAAAACTGTTGATTCCTTTTAAAATGCCATTAAGGACGACGACCAATAGGTGCGGTAAGTAGCCTGAATAGGCTAAAAAGACTGCAACAAGACCTAATCCTAAGACAGTGCCCATCAGTGGGACGATCAATACATTGGATAACAAAAACAGTCCCGGAAATTGATGAAAATAATACAAACTCAAGGGTAGAGTTCCCAGTGTTGCGGCAATTGATACCGTTGCCAATTGCCATGTCTTTCTCAGTAGATAGTATTGGCTACGTGGCAACAGGTGTTCTATAAGTGGTTGAAACAATACAATGCCGAGTACGGCCGTATAGCTCAATTGAAACCCTACATCGTAGAGCCAATAGGGGTTGACCATCAGCATTACAATAAAAGAGGTGGTCAAACTGTGTAATACCGGACTTTTCCGAGGTCTGATAAACTGACCGATACTTATAAAGCTAAACATCGTAACAGCGCGTACAACCGAACCGCTTAAACCCGTGAGTAGAGCGAAGCCCCAGAGCAGCATAATGATGAGCAAGCCTCTGATAACTCTCCCGTGTTTGACATATTCCAGAGGTTTCAACAGTGCCAATAGAAGCATAAAAATAATTCCTACATGCAAGCCCGATACTGCCAATAGATGCACTGCCCCTGCCCGGACATAATCCTGACGTATATCCCCTGAAATAAAACGTCTGTCACCTAAAATCAACGCATTTAGTACGGCTAATTCATGGGTGCCAAAAGCATAATGGGCTAATTTATCCTGAATGTGTTCCCGCCATAGCATGGTTCGTGCTTTTAACCCGGGAGACACTTGTTTACCCGTGGTTATAAATGCCTGTGTGTTGAGGTTTATTTGGTGGTAAACGCCCTTTTGTTGCATATACCGGGCATAATCAAACGCACCCGGGTTTAATGGCTTGGGTATGATTTTGATGGGATTGAACGTTTGTATTTGTTGTCCGACCCCGGGTAGAATTAATGTGCTGTCCTGTTTAATATAAACCAATAACCGGCCATCCACGGGTTGTTCATTCAGATAATCTGCCCGTGCTAAAAACCGGTGGTGGTATTTGCCCGGTGTTAATTCTGTCTCCAGTGTCAAGGTCTTGTGTACAGTATCATTTAACTCAAAATGTATAAGATGATGTGGGTTATTTGCAGGTTCTGATAGTAATACGCGCCAAAAAACAGCCAAAAACACAAAGGTGTAGGTCGCTATTTGAAATCCCGGTTTCCAGTTCGCTCTTTTGACACTTAAAAACATAATGACTAAAGCCAATAGTGCCAGAAGTCCAGTAATCCACATTGAGGTTTGTAGAAACCATTGTGATACAACAATGCCTGAAACCATAACAACCGCAAGATGAAAGGGGATGTATTGTCGAATCTTAATCATGCAAAATTATTTGGTTATAAAGTTATAAAAACTTTGTGGCATTAGACTTATTTTTGCTCGATTTTTAGCGATGGAAAACATGAACAGACTTTGTCAGGACGTTGTTCCGGAGATATAATAAAATGTTTTATGTCCTGTGTAATCTTTCGTTTTTGAATATATGACGCTTATCGTAGTCTGGTTTTTATTGTGTCATTATTATTGTGAAGGTTGATGAATCGTAAGTGTTCAAAGTGGCAGAATGGTTTGACTTATTTTTTTATTTTCGTAACCTAAATTCAAAAGCTTTATGAAAGTATTCAAATTTGGAGGGTCATCGGTGAGTAATGCAGAAGGCGTTAAAAATATCACCCGAATTATTCAAACGCAAGGTGGTGACGATCTTGTAATAGTGGTGTCGGCTATGGGGAAAATGACCAATGCGTTTGAGGTTTTGATTAACGCTTATGTCAATGAAGAACCTCTTGAACCACCCATGATTTTTATCCGGGATTTTCATGAAGACATCATGAATGCTTTATTTGATGAAGATCATAAAATATTTGAATGTGTTGAGGATTTTTATGCAGACTTGCTGTTCTTTCTAAAACGGAACACCAATAAAGATTACAATTATATTTACGACCGGGTGGTGGGTTACGGTGAATTGATTTCCACGACCATCATCAGTCATTATTTTGAATTGGCTGGCTTGCAACATACATGGCTTGATGCTCACAATCTCATCAAAACTGACCGGCGTTTCAGATCTGCAAATGTAGATTGGACAGCTACTGCGACTACAGTAAAACAGCACATGTCAACAGCCGGTATATATCTTACCCAAGGTTTTATCAGTGCTGCTGATGATCAAACGTTTACCACATTGGGGCGTGAAGGTTCTGACTTCTCTGCGGCTATTTTGTCTTATATTTTAGATGCTGAAAGCATGAGTATCTGGAAAGACGTTCCCGGTGTACTCAACGCCGATCCACGTCATTTTGAACACACACAACTGCTGGAAAAAGTCTCTTACCGAGAAGCATTGGAAATGGCATTTTACGGTGCCACCGTTATCCATCCTAAGACGATTAAGCCATTAGAGAATAAAAATATACCCTTGTATGTCAAGTCATTTATAAATCCGCAAGCGCCGGGAACTATGGTGTCCAAAGGCGTTCATATTTATCCTGAGACTACTTGTTACACGTTTAAAGACAAACAGATTTTGTTGTGCATAGCCACCAGGGATTTTTCTTTTATGATAGAGCATAACATCAGTCAGGTGTTTGAACTGTTTACACAGCATAAAATCAAGGTTAACCTTATTCAAAATACAGCAACCTCATTTACTGTATGTGTGGATGATATGTATAACCAGTTTGACGCTCTTTTAGACAGTCTTTCCAGGGATTATGAAATCACGTATGAGGCTGATTTACAACTCATCACATTGAGACATACTGATGACCAGGTGATCAATGCTTATATGGAAAATGACCGTGTTTTACTCGTCCAGCAAAACGATTTTGCGGCTCAAATTGTGTTAAAACAATAGTTGTCAGAAGAGGTCTCTTATGAGTCATCAGAGGATTCAGCCGTGTCAGAGGGTTAAAATTCTGAAATTTCAATCAATACGCTTTTAAATTTTGAAATAAATCTTTATTTTTGCGACTTTCTAAGGCGTGTCTGTATGACACGTATTTAATAAGCATATTATAAACACATTGGACCTTAGCAGGAAGATGTTTTGAACTTTCTCGTATAATGTCCAATATTTAACATCTAAAACATGTCTCAAGTTACAGGAAAAATTGCCCAAATTATTGGTCCGGTTATTGACGTTGCCTTTGATAGCGATTCTGAATTACCAAAGATTTACGACTCATTAGAAATCAAACGTGACGATGATAGTATTCTCGTCCTCGAAGCACAACAACACATTGGTGAAAATACAGTGCGTTGTATAGCTATGGACTCTACAGATGGTCTCAGTAGAGGTCGTGAAGTCGTTGCTACCGGAGCTCCTATTCAAATTCCTATCGGTAAAGAAGTTTTTGGACGATTGTTTAATGTCAATGGAGACCCTATTGACGGTCTTAAACCTCTTCCTAAAAAAGGTGAGAATGGTCTTCCTATCCACAGACATGCGCCAAAATTTGAAGAATTATCAACTTCTACTGAAGTTCTATATACAGGGATTAAAGTTATCGACCTTATCGAACCTTATGCCAAAGGTGGTAAGATTGGATTATTTGGTGGTGCCGGTGTAGGAAAAACGGTATTGATTCAGGAGTTGATTAACAATATTGCCAAAGGTCACGGTGGTTTATCTGTATTTGCCGGTGTAGGAGAGCGTACCCGTGAAGGAAATGATCTGATGCGTGAGATGTTAGAGTCAGGTATTATAAAATACGGTGAAGCTTTCAACGAATCAATGGAAAAAGGCGGATGGGATTTATCCAAAGTGGATATGAATACTCTGAAAGATTCTAAATTATCATTCGTATTCGGACAGATGAATGAGCCTCCCGGAGCGAGAGCAAGGGTTGCCTTATCAGGATTGACTATTGCAGAATATTTCCGTGATGGTGCCGGTGACGGGCAAGGAAAAGACGTACTGTTCTTTATTGATAACATCTTCCGTTTTACACAAGCCGGTTCTGAGGTATCAGCACTACTGGGACGTATGCCGTCTGCGGTAGGTTACCAACCGACCCTTGCTACAGAAATGGGTGAAATGCAAGAGCGTATTACTTCGACTAAGAAAGGTTCGATTACTTCTGTTCAGGCAGTTTATGTACCTGCGGATGACTTGACTGACCCTGCGCCTGCGACAACATTTGCTCACCTTGATGCAACTACGGTATTATCACGTAAGATTGCGGAGTTAGGTATTTATCCTGCTGTTGATCCGTTGGATTCAACTTCAAGAATTTTGACTCCTGAAATTTTAGGAGATGAGCATTACAACACAGCTCAACGTGTGATTGAGTTGTTACAACGTTATAAAGAATTGCAAGATATTATTGCTATTCTCGGTATGGAAGAGTTGAGTGAAGAAGACAAGTTGGTCGTTCACCGTGCTCGTCGTGTACAACGTTTCTTGTCACAACCATTCCACGTTGCTGAACAGTTTACCGGAATTCCGGGTGTATTGGTTGATATCAAAGACACTATCAAAGGCTTTAATATGATTATGGATGGCGAATTGGATAAATATCCTGAAGCAGCCTTTAACCTGAGAGGTTCCATTGATGACGCCATTGAAGCCGGAGAAAAAATGTTGGCAGAAGCATAGACATCAGTTTTTTACCTGCTTAACTGCGGGGACGTATTGGTTATCGGTTCATTGAATACCTTTGACCTTTATCTATAAACCATTAACAAACATATTATGCAACTTGAAATCGTAACTCCGGAAGCAGTTATTTTCAAATCTGAGGTTGATGCGGTAACGGTACCGGGGGTCAACGGGTCTTTTCAAATGTTGAAAGATCACGCCCCTATTGTATCATTGTTAGACGCCGGAGTAGTGAAAATACAAGGTGATAACATCACCATGATGAATGAATACAAATCCTTATTTGAGGAACATAAGGGTGAATATACTATAAGTATTAAGGGTGGTACTATTGAGATGAATCACAATAAAATTATTGTTTTAGCAGACTAATACAGAAGTTATCCCAAACTGGTGATCTCTTCCGGAGTGTGCAATAAAATCTTTGTAAGTATTGCATATTATTAGTCTCTAATCCCTGATAATCTTATAAAACCACATGACAGGACATAATATTGTTATGAGGGAAACTCCCCTGTAAGCACGCATCAGCAGACCATAGGTCTGCTGATTTTTTTGTGTTGAAATTTTAACCGGATTCTTTTGCGTATAAACTTGAATTATATTTAAAAGTTTAATCTTTCGTCAGACAAAACTCCTCAGGATTTAAGGCGCAATCTTCAGGTAAGATGTTATGGAGTAGTACCTTACTTTCCAGATAACGCTGGTAAGAAATACTTTCGTCATAGCACAATACCACAGCTTCTGATGATAAAATATTTACAATACTGTCATTGATATCATCATATGTTTTGGTCATGTCATTGACTGTTAAGTGCTCCGGCATTAAGACTATATAATTGTTTTTATGGTTTTGTTGAAATCCTTTAAGCTCATTAGCTTTAAGGGTTGTTATCTTTAAACTGTCTATTTCCAGTAGGGCATTGGTTTTGTTTTTGACGTCAGCAAAATTCAGATAATTGTGCATACCATCCACACTGTGTACAGTTCTTTTGGCTCTTTTGGCCTGAATCATCGTCAATACAGGTGCCACCTGAGACATGGGTAAACGCTTGTCTATATTGATGATCCAATGTGTGGTTGTGATGATGTTGTTTTTATTGACATCGGCTATGACATTATTATCTTTTTCTTTATAAAACGCCCAGATTTGAGAATGGTTGTAAACGTCTGTAACACCTTTTGCAGGTATTTGCGGAAGTTGTACGCTTTTATTGTGACAAGCGGTAAGCAACAAGCTCAGACTGAGAATGAATAATATTTTTTTCATGCTAAAGATTGGTTTAAATATAAATGGACGATATCAATGACCTCCCGACAGGCTTTGACATCATGTACTCTCAAATAATCTGCCCCGTTTAAAAGGGCGAGTGTATGCGCTACACTGGTCGCGTTAAGCGCCTCCTGAGGCGTTATCCCCAAAGGTTTGTAAAGCATTGATTTTCTTGACAAGCCTACAAGAAGAGGTTTGCCAAAGTGTTCAAATGCCGTTAGATTTTTTAATAGTTCGTAATTCTGTTCCAGAGTTTTCCCGAAACCTAAACCTATATCCAGTATGACATTGTCAAAATCTAATGCTTTGAGTTGCGCCAGTTGTTCCTTAAAAAACTTCTGGAGGTGTTTGGTGATATTACCTTTATGTATGGATTGTTGCATGGTCTGCGGGGTGCCTTGCATATGCATGAGTATATAATGTACGGGCAGTTTGGCAATGGTCGCAAACATTTGCTGATCCATAAGACCTCCGGAAATATCATTGATGATTTGGGCACCTTCCATAGCGCTTTGATAAGCCACCTGACTTCTGAAAGTGTCTATAGAAATAACAGTATCAGGAAACGTCTTTTGAATGGCTGTAAGAACCGGCATCAGACGTTTGAGTTCTTCTGCCTCACTGATATGTTCAGCGCCGGGACGGGAAGAATAAGCCCCTATGTCTATGATATCTGCACCTTCATCAAGATATTGTTCCACTTTTGCCAAAGCTTCATTCATGCTGTTGTTCCTTCCGCCGTCATAAAATGAATCGGGGGTAAGGTTGAGAATAGCCATGATTTTAGGTGTATGTGCGCTCATTTGAATTTTTTTACGGTTGTATTGATGAGTTTTGAGACTTGTGGGGCTTTGTAGTTTTGCATGAGTTCAATAAGCTCCGGCACCGAATCACTGACCAACAACATGGTTCTGTTTTCTTGTCTTAAAAAGCCTTCCTCAACCATGTGATCCAATTGTTTTAGTAGATGATCAAAATACCCATTGGTGTTGAGTAAACCTACGGGTTTTTGTTCTATATGGAGTTGGCCTAAAGTCAAAGCTTCAAATATTTCATCCAGAGTCCCGTAACCGCCGGCAAGAGCAATATAACCATCAACCATCTTGCTGATAGTCACTTTTCTGTCACTCATGCCTTTTGAAATAAGCATTTGGGTGATTTTGTTGTGAGCGACCTCCTCATGACGTAATAATTCAGGGATTACGCCTATGACTTCTCCACCCAGCGGTAACATGGTATCCGCAATGGCTCCCATCATCCCTATTTTACCCCCACCGTATATCATACTGATATCATGTTGAGCTAAATATTGACCTAAAGTCTGTGCGGCATGTTTGTAATCTTCAGAAAAACCTATACTGGCACCACAAAAAACAGCTATTCGTTGCATATAAAAAATTTAGAGTAAAGATAAATAAAAAGTTGCTATACGGAAAAATTTAAGCTTATTATTCAGGAGTGCTAAACCTGTGTGTGCTATGATCAAATTATTTCAAAGTTTAACCATAACAAAAAAACCGACGGGGAGGTGCCGGTTTTTTCTTCGAAGGTTTTAGTCCTTGTTATTTAGACCCAAGTAATACGAGTTCTTGCCCTACGATTTCGGTAACATACTTTTTATTACCGTCTTTATCTTCGTAATTTCTGTAGGTGAGTTTTCCGCTGATAGCGACTTCTTTACCTTTGTTGAGAAACTTTTCAACGATCTCTACAGGTTTACCCCAAAAGACCACCTGATGCCAGTCTGTATGGTTGACTCTGTTACCTTGAGCGTCGCGGTAGGTTTCGTTGGTTGCAATAGAGAGTCTGGCGCGTTTTGTTCCGGAGTCGAAAGTGATGATTTCAGGATCTTGACCTAGGTTTCCGATAAGCTGTACTTGATTTCTTAGCGTATTCATAATAAAAAGATTTAAAGTTTATAATTTTTTTCTTGTCCCGGGTTTTATGGATTAGAACCGTTTGACAGTGCAAATAACCGATGTCTTAAAATAATTAGTCGGTATTTATACAATTGCTTTCGATAATAAACGATAACAGTCGTTTAAAAATAAATATAAAACATATAAGTATTTGTTTAATAAGGTTTTATGTTTTTTTGTGGTGTTTGTTTATTGTCGATTGTTTTTATAGTTTTTAAGAGTTACTATGACTTAAGCAAATGATTTTACAATAATTTCACTTGTTTTAAATTTCTATTTCCTCTATGGTTTTATTTCACAAGCAATCTCAAGGAGTGAGTATATGTTGTAAGCGACAATGCATAAAAACTTTAGTGTCCTTTTCAATCTCTGTGATTATATTTTTTTGTTGATCGCGAGATTATAATTTTTTTACAATCATAATAAATATGTTATTAAAGTTAAGCGGATAATGTGTGTATATTTGTGTGTTTATTAACTATCATGACGCATAGCGTAAAGACTAAACCAAAAAGATGAAAAAAAATATTGTGTTTTTAATCAAAGAAATCATACCCATAACCCTTGGGATACTGATTGCCTTATTTATCAACAATTGGAATGAACGTCAGAAAGACAAAAAATATATCGCTAAAATCATGATTTCAATCAATGAAGAAATGGCTGAAACTTCACAAAGTATAGCGAAAAATATACCCAACGAAAAAAAATTAATTGACACTTTAGATGCTTATTTATTGGATGATAAGATGTCGTTGCTTGAAGTTGTTGTCAAAGGCGACGGACTTCATATGCCATCAATAAAAACAAATGCATGGAAGTCAATTTCAAACAGCAAAATTGAATTACTGGATTATAATCTTATATCTGCACTGGCAAGTATTGAAGAAGGTAAAGCGCTGTTGCAATTCCAAGCTCAAAACATTGCAAATTATCTGTATCAAAATGCCGAAGATACCGGAAAATTTAAAAAAATGACATTAAAGTTAATGATGTGGGATGTTATAAGGAATGTTACGGATTTAGACGAAGAAATCCAAAACTTAAAGAAACAAATAGCGGTAACGCCAACAAAAGTAGATTCGACAGCGCATCAATGATATAAATCAATGATGCAAAACTAAAGATCTTCTGGTTTATATCTGTTTGTTTATAGTGAAATTCTATTTTGCGGTAAGGTTAGATATTTTACATCTACACAAAGTTAATGACATGAATTACGCAGGCTAAGTCTGAGGTAGTCTTATTTAAACGATCGCTCATTTTTTAACGTATTGCTATAATTTGTCTTTTCAATCTTTTGTATATTTGACAAGGTGTGGATTGAGCTATTTCTTGGGTGGTGAGGTTAACAATTGATGTGTTTGGATTTGTTGTAGCGTTGTGTCGATAGAAACTTACACTACCGGTGTATGGTTGTAGCGTGCATCAGCTCAGAGCAATGTTTGATAGACCAACTACACGGTATTAGTCTGTAGCAGCAGTATCAATCTTTTATCGAACTGTAACAACTTTAATTTAAACAAAAACCTGATACAATATGAAAATTAGTCAAATCCTTTTGATGTTTCTTTTAATCCTCAGTACAGGATGTAAAGAAAACACCGGAAATGCAACAGAACAAAATAATGTAAATGCAACACCGGAAGTATTAGAAGATCATGTGAAAAATGAAATTTATGGAAGTCTGTCAAAAAGATATAGTAAAAATGTGATAGAACAATTGTATGGTGAAGCATTAGAAAAAGATAAAAAGCTTAAATTATTGGATAAAAAAATGCGACATATCATATCTGATAGCTTAGACCAAAAGATTGAAAGTTACAGAGTGTACAATGATGTCAATAGAGAGTATTGGAACTCTGCCAAGAATTATGCAAAGACTATCAATGATAGTCTCGTTAAGAAATCAGTGATTGAGATTTTTGATCAATTAGAGAAACAATATGATAAGCGCGTTTCAGCACATGAAGAAAAAATGGATGAGATTGATGAAAAAATATTGGAACTGAACACCCAAAAAACCTTAATGAAGTTGTTTATTACTGCGCCAATGATTGAAAATTATCAAAAAAACGAATTACCGGACATCGGTGAATTAGAATCTTTAATTGAAGATTATAAAGAAATCATAGAGGAAACAAAAGATTATACTACCTTTAAGAAGTAACTTTTTGTGCAATAAAATCCCGTAAATTGTCGTCTGTGTTTTTTAACTGATAGACAGGCTGAATGTCTTATATTTATAATGCAGACCAACATCAGCATATATAAATTTTAAGGTGTTTAAGATGAGTTTGGACTAATATTTGATTGTCCTTCTGTAACCCCGTATATGATGCTGATAATTTGTATTTTTATACGGTTTATAGCAGTCAATACTGTAGAGCGGGTATTGAGACGTTTTCAACAGATTTTGACTAAATGTCTTAACGTTTAATGCAGGTATTATCAATTAATTATTGAAATTTAAACACATGAAAAAATCACTTTTACTCTTCAGCTTTTTTTCACTGATGCTCAACGCCCAAGAACCTTATCCCGATTATCAGGACCAATGGGACAAAGTGATTGGTTATGAAATGGAACGCTTGCCTAAATCGGCACTCCAAGAAGTTAATAAGATATATGAGCAAGCCAAAACCGATAATAATGCGCCTCAAATTGTTAAGGCTTTAATGTTTCAGTCCAAATTTGCAATGCTCGTGGAAGAAGACTCGCAGCTGAAGGTTATCCATAATTTTGAGAAAGAAATAGCCGTAGCCGATTTTCCTGCCCGGCCTTTGTTGGAAAGTGTATTGGCCAATCTCTATTGGCAGTATTTTCAAGAAAACCGTTGGCGGTTTTACAGGCGTACCGAAACTGAAGAAAAGGCCAATCCCGGTGATTTTCGTACCTGGGATCTGAATACCATTTTTAAAGAGATTCATACGCATTTTAACAACGCCTTAGCGGAACCTAAACGCCTGCAAGCTTACGAATTAGACGCATTTAAAAGTATTATAGAAAGAAGGTGTGACACCCGGCCAAATAAACCCACTTTGTATGATTTTATCGCCCGTCAAGCGTTAAAATTCTACCAGACCGATGAAACCCAACTGACCAAACCGGCGTATAAATATGAGTTAGATAACCCCATATTGTTGAGTGATGCCCAAACATTTGCCCAATTACAATTAACCACCAAAGACACCTTGTCACTACAGTTTAATGCCCTTAAACTCTTTCAAAACCTTATGGCTTTTCATCTTAAGGACGAGAATCCCGAAGCTTTGGTTGCATTAGATCTCGAACGTTTAAATTTTGTCAACGAATACGCTGTGTTTAAAAATAAAGAAGAGCTTTTACTTCAAACACTGGAGCAATCAAGACAAAAACTTGAGAATTACCCGGTGAGTACTCTTTATGACGTAGAAATAGCCAATATTCTACGACATAAAGGCTCTAACTATCACTATAAAAGAAATCCGGATAATCAGTGGTTTTTGCAACAGGCTGTTGCCATTTGTGACCGTGCGATCGAACGTTTTCCGGACAGTAAAGGAGGTCTGTCATGTCATAACATCAAGACTAGTATTTTAGCGCCTTCATTCAATATTACGGCTGAAGAATATATCCCGGTCAATCAGGATTCACGTGTGTTAATCCAATATGAAAATATTGAATCCTTGGATTTTAAAGTTTTAAAAATTGACCGGGAAAAAGCATTGGAATTAAAAGAGATCTATAAGGACAGTGTAAGACTGGCGTTATTAAAAAAATTACCTGTTCAAACCACCTTTAACACCACTTTAAAGTCTGTAGGAGATTATCAAAATCACAGTATGGAAGGATTGGTACCCGCTTTACCTCATGGGATGTATGTGCTCTTTGCGACTTTACCGGAAACCTCTGCTTATGCTTATGCTGTCATTCAGGTGACAGATTTAACTCTAATAGAGATAGAAAACCGGAGTGACCAACGTATGCAGATTGTAAACCGGGTCAATGGTAGTCCGGTGGCAGGTGCCAAAGTACATCTCCAATCTGTAGACTTAAACCGTTACGATAAAAAGCTTGACAAGACCTATACCACTGATCACAACGGGTATATTTATCCATCTGCTAAAAATCATCATGACTATCATGTTATTGCCTTAGTTTCTACAGCTGAAGACAAAGCAGTATTTGGAGCGTATTATCTCTCTAACCATGGCGACAGCAGTCCTGAGAAACGTCATACTTATTATCAAACGTTTGTGTTTACTGACCGTTCTATTTACCGGCCGGGGCAAAAGCTTTATTTTAAGGCGATTGTCGTAGAAAACAAACCCGATGGTAAACTCACCCGCTCCCGCGCTTTTCCCAATGCAGATGTCAAGGTGACCTTAAAAGATGTGAATTGGCAAGAGATAAAAACGCTCAATCTCACCACTAATGCTTATGGTTCTGTTGCCGGCGAATTTATGCTTCCGGATGGCGGGTTGACCGGTAGATATTATATAGAGATTGAAGGTAAAAGAAGCCGTATTAATAATATACATGACATATCTGTAGAAGAGTATAAAAGACCCAAATTTGAGACGGCATTTAAACCCGTAGAGGATACTTATCAGGTTGATGAGCAGGTGACGGTCAAAGGTGAAGCCAAAGCTTTGGCAGGTACAGCAATTTCTGAGGCAAAAGTGATGTACAGGGTGTCCCGTGAGGTACAATATCCGCGTTGGTGGTATTGGTACAGACCCGATTATTACAGTGAGCCTCAGGAAATCACACATGGTGAAACCACTACCGATGCCCGGGGTATTTACGAGATTAAGTTCC
>PDQD01000087.1 GCA_002747695.1 Flavobacteriia bacterium | reverse complement strand
TCCTCTTTATCGGGTGTAACTAATGCCAAAACTCTTACGCTTTTTCCCGTTCCGTGGGGTAGTGATACTACACCTCTCACCATCTGGTCGGCTTTTCTCGGGTCAACAGATAATCTTACAGCAATATCGACAGTAGCGTCGAAATTTGTGCTTGATACTTCTTTGACCAATTTTACCGCTTCAGCGAGTGAATAGGATTGGGTACGGTCGAGTTTGGAGTGAGCTACTTTTTGTTTTTTAGTTAATTTAGCCATTAAATAAATGTTTTAATTAATTAAAAAGGAGCTGTTCCCTTTACTCTGATACCCATAGAACGTGCTGTACCTGCGACCATTTTCATGGCTGATTCAACTGTAAAACAGTTGAGATCTTGCATTTTATCTTCAGCTATCGTTCTTACTTGATCCCAAGTAACGGTTGCTACTTTACTTCGGTTTGGCTCTCCTGATCCTGATTTAATTTTGGCTTGTTCTAATAATTGAACTGCTGCCGGTGGTGTTTTAACTACAAAATCAAATGATTTGTCTTTATAAACATTGATAACCACAGGTAATACTTTACCTTGTTTATCCTGAGTTCTGGCATTAAATTGCTTACAGAACTCCATAATGTTTACACCTGCAGCACCCAAAGCCGGACCAACTGGTGGTGAAGGGTTTGCCTGACCACCTCGTACTTGTAGTTTAACTACTTTAGATACTTCTTTTGCCATTCTTGTTTAACAATGCGATACGTTCTCAAAAATTGGAAGCGCTTGAGCGCGTATCTAATTATACTTGCGTAACATTTTTTTTCTAAATCTTCTCTACTTGCATATAGCTGAGTTCTAATGGTGTTTTTCTACCGAAAATTTTCACCATAACTTCCAGCTTACGCTTTTCTTCATTGATCTTTTCTATCGTTCCTTCAAATCCATTGAATGCCCCGTCAATAACTTTTACCGTTTCACCTAAGACAAATGGAATAACAATATTTTCATTGGCTACAGCCAATTCATCCACTTTACCGAGCATTCTGTTAATTTCAGATTTTCTCAAAGGCACCGGATCTCCACCTTTCTCAGCTCCTAACATACCTAATACTCCGGGAATAGATTTGATGATGTGTGGCACTTCGCCACTTAGATTGGCTTGTATGATAACATAGCCCGGAAAATAAACACGTTCTTTGTTGTATTTTTTTCCATTTCGTATCTGAATAACCTTTTCTGTAGGCACCAAAACAGTTTCTATATAGTCTTGAATACCAAGACGGGCAATTTCGTTCTCAAGGTAAGTTTTCACCTTGTTTTCCTGCCCACCCATGGCTCTGACCACATACCATTTTTTTACTATATCAGACATAATGTTTTTTAAAATATTTTAAATAAGCCGGAAAGCACGTTTTGAAATGCTTTATCAGCCAAGAAAATGAGTAGCGCAAAAATCACTGTGAATACTGCAACAACTACAGTTGATTTTTGTGCTTCTTCCCAAGTTATCCAAGTCATATGCTCTCTTAATTCTTTAAAAGAAGCTTTGACATATTGAGCTAAATTATTCATCAAATAAATCTTTATTGATTGCCAAAAGCACGGGTGGAGAGATTCGAACTCCCGACACTTGGTTTTGGAGACCAATGCTCTGCCAGCTGAGCTACACCCGTAAAACAGACTTTTTACAAAGTCTGAAAATATATTTATCTATAACAATACAATAAGGTACCCCGATAAGCTCGGAACACCTTTATTGTATTATTTATGTCATTGATAGATTAATCTAACAATTCAGTTACCTGACCTGCACCTACTGTTCTACCACCTTCACGGATTGCAAAACGCAAACCAACGTTTAGAGCGATAGCTTGGTGAAGTTCAACTGTAATACTTAAGTTATCACCAGGCATTACCATTTCAACACCTTCCGGTAATTGGATATTACCTGTTACGTCAGTTGTTCTTACATAGAACTGAGGACGGTAGTTGTTGTGGAATGGTGTGTGACGTCCACCCTCTTCTTTTTTCAAGATATAAACCTCAGCTTTAAATTTAGCGTGTGGTTTAACAGAGCCTGGTTTACAAAGAACCATACCTCTTTTTACTTGGTGTTTGTCAATACCTCTCAACAATAGACCTACGTTATCTCCGGCTTCACCTCTATCAAGGATTTTACGGAACATTTCAACACCTGTAATAGTAGAGTGTAATTTTTCAGCACCCATACCGATGATGTCAACAGGGTCACCAGTGTTAGCAACACCACTTTCTATACGACCGGTAGCAACTGTACCACGACCTGTAATTGTGAATACGTCCTCAACAGGCATCAAGAAATCTTTATCAACGTCACGTGGAGGTAATTCAATCCAGCTGTCAACAGCGGCCATCAACTCCATAACTTTTTCTTCCCATTGTGGCTCACCATTTAATGCACCAAGTGCTGATCCTTGAATAACAGGAGAGTTATCACCGTCATACTCATAGAATGACAATAAGTCTCTGATTTCCATTTCAACCAATTCTAACAATTCCTCATCGTCTACCAAGTCTACTTTGTTCATAAACACAACGATACGAGGAATACCAACCTGTCTTCCTAAAAGGATGTGCTCACGTGTTTGAGGCATAGGACCGTCTGTTGCAGCAACCACAAGGATTGCACCATCCATCTGAGCAGCACCAGTTACCATGTTTTTAACATAGTCGGCGTGACCAGGACAGTCAACGTGTGCATAGTGACGATTTTCTGTTTGATACTCTACGTGTGCAGTGTTAATTGTAATACCTCTTTCTTTTTCTTCAGGTGCGTTATCAATAGCGTCAAATGCTTTAACTTCAGAAAGTCCTTTTCTGGAGAGCACTAACGTAATCGCAGCTGTCAATGTAGTTTTACCGTGATCTACGTGTCCAATAGTACCTATATTCAAGTGCGGTTTGGACCTATCAAAAGTTTCTTTAGCCATAATTACTAGTTTTACTTAATTTATATTTGTGTTAATCTTTAATATACTTATTAACTTTGGGTAAAATAAAGAGCCAACGACGGGATTTGAACCCGTGACCTCTTCCTTACCAAGGAAACGCTCTACCCCTGAGCTACGTCGGCGTAGCAAAAGAGCGAATTCCAAGTAGTATCACCCGCCGCTCTTTGTGATGTTAAACTAATAAAAGCTTAAAATCTGAGCGGGAGACGGGGCTCGAACCCGCGACAATCAGCTTGGAAGGCTGAAGCTCTACCAACTGAGCTACTCCCGCATAAAAGTGAGAAATAAATCCCAGTAATTATTTAGGGAATGAAGCACTACACACTTCTCATTTCTTACTTCTTTGTGGTGAGAGGAGGATTCGAACCTCCGAAGCTTGCGCAGCAGATTTACAGTCTGCCCTCGTTGGCCACTTGAGTATCTCACCTGTCTTATATTATAAAGAACTAAGAGCCGATGGAGGGATTCGAACCCACGACCCGCTGATTACAAATCAGCTGCTCTGGCCAACTGAGCTACATCGGCATATAATACAGACCGCTTTTTAACGGTCTGCAAATGTAATACAATTTATCTTTCTCCCAAAAAAAATATTGATTTTTTTGAAAATTTTTCCCCACTTCTACTCTCTTTGTTTCTCTTTTAAACGTTTTAAATTATTTTTCATAGCACTAATAGCCTGTAAAAGAGCATCTTCAAAAGTATTTGAAGTTTTTTTCACTACAGGGTCATTTCCCGGAATAGAAATTTTTAAATCTAAGGACTTATTGTTTTTTTCACTTGTTTTTTGAACTTTTAAGTAAACTTCAGCTCCTACTATACGATCATAATATCTGGTAAGCGATTGAATTTTATCTTCTATAAGTTTAACTAATTTTTTATCAGCATTAAAATTGACTGCTTGAATTTGGATGTTCATAGTATAGGTTTTTAGTTAATAAATTAAGAATTAAGTACAAGAACGTAAACATTTAGTCTCTGATAAATCGGGACTTTTCTTACAGTGACTGATTACATAGTATTAAAAATTAATGGTTAGGATACTATAGATTTAATTCATTGCTAATTTACAACAAAAAAATCAATTAAGAATTAAAAAAATCAAAAATATTAACGGTTACGCGGATGTGATTTTTGATAAACCCCTTTTATTTTTTTTAAACTTGAGTGTGTATATACTTGCGTAGATGCGAGGCTTGCATGACCTAACAATTCTTTGACTGTATGTAAATCCAAACCTTCATCCAACAGATGGGTGGCAAAAGCATGACGCAATACATGAGGACTGCGTTTGTCCTTTGTGCTGACCAACGCCATATTCTTTCTGACTATATCATACACCTTAAACGCCTTTACGGGTTGACCTTCAGCGGTGATTATCAAAACATCAGAGGTGGAAGGGATTTCTTGCTTCATCTCCAAATATCTGTGTATAAGATTTATGGTGTTGTCTAATAGTGGAATATAGCGTTGTTTTTCCCGCTTACCCATTACCTTTATTTGTTTTAATGAAAAATCCACATCTTTGGTTGTCAAACCGACTAACTCCGCCCGCCGCATACCGGTTGCGTACAACAATTCCAGAATAAGTTTGTCACGCACATCCTCAAAGGTCTCCTCCGGCATGAGAGCAAACAGTTGCTGCATTTCTTTTTTAGAGAAAGGCACCACAATGTTTTTGTCTTGTTTTAAAGCTTTGTGGTTGGCCATAGGGGTTTCAGTGATTTGACCTATCGCCATCAAAAATTTATAAAATGATTTGAGTGTGCTTATCTTTCTGTTGATACTTGTGGTTTTATGATTGGTTGCCATCAAATCCACAATCCAGGATCTGACATATACATATTGAACATCTGATAAATCCTGAACATCAAAGGTCGTTTTTATAAAGTCATAAAAGTCCTCTAAATCCCTCCGGTACGCCAGAAGCGTATGAGGCGAATATCCTTTTTCTATTTTAAGGTAATCTATAAATTTTGCGATGAGCATATTGAGACACTTTTATTGGTGTAAAATTAGAAATTATTAACTTTACAGAATCAGAGTTCAATATAAGCTTTTTCAAGGTTTTATACTATTAGTCTCCAACTTTTGTCCATAAAGAAGTCATAAGGTTGCAAATTAAATTTTTATATAACCCTTATAATGCTGTATCTTTACACCTTAATTTTTCAATTTTAACGCCATGAATTATCCAAAAACATTAACTTCCAAATTACCGAACATGGGGACCTCTATTTTTGCAGTGATGTCCGGTCTTGCCCATGAAACCGGCGCCATCAATTTGTCTCAAGGATTTCCGGATTTCCCTATTTCTCAGGAACTTATTGAATTGGTACATCAGTATATGAAAAAAGGGTTTAACCAATACGCACCTATGCCGGGCGTTTTAGCTTTGAGAGAAGCCATTGCCCAAAAAGCGTATGACACTTATAACATCTCTTATAATCCCGATACAGAAATCACCATAACTGCCGGTGCAACGGAGGCTCTTTTCAGTATCATCACGGCTATGATTCATCAGGGTGATGAAGTGATTATCATAGAACCGGCGTATGACAGTTATGCTCCTGTAGTAGAACTGAGCGGCGGTGTTGTGAGATTTTCATCATTGAAAGTCCCGGATTATTCCGTGAATTGGGAAGAAATTAAAAGTTTGATCAATCATAAAACAAAGATGATTATCATCAACACTCCTCACAATCCTACCGGTAGCGTGTTAAAACCTGAAGATTTATTGACTTTGGAAAAAATGACAGAAGATACTGATATTGTAGTGTTGAGTGATGAGGTTTACGAACACCTTATTTTTGATGACACCAGACATGAAAGTGTCTGTTTTTATCCTACGTTGGCACAACGCAGTTTTGTTGTAGGTTCTTTTGGAAAAACTTTTCACGCTACAGGCTGGAAAGTCGGTTTTGTCATGGCACCAAAAGAATTAACGGCAGAAATGCGTAAAGTGCATCAGTTTGTGACCTTTGCGGTCAATACACCTGTACAAATGGCGCTATCAGAATTCATCCAAAAACCGGACAACTACAACTATGTCTCCGGTTTTTTCCAACAAAAAAGAGACTTTTTTGCTGAAGCCGTCAAACTGTCAAGGTTCAAGATCATGCCTTGTTACGGCACTTACTTCCAGTTATTGAATTATAAAAACATCTCTAATGAAGGTGAATTGGATTTTGCCAAACGTTTGACCAGAGAATATGGCGTGGCGACTGTTCCTGTTTCACCATTTTACCATAACAGGGCTGATAACCATATGTTACGTGTCTGTTTTGCTAAAGGTGAAGAGACACTGGAACAAGCGGCCGAAATTTTGAATAAAATTTAGAGATAATCTGCGTTGGTTAATTATGAAGACGTTAAACTTAAATATTGCATTTGCCCAGTTAGATTTGGCATGGAAAGATCCCAAACACAATTGTTATAAAATAGAACAATGGTTAGAGAGTAATAAGCAACAAATGGATTTGGTTGTCCTACCGGAAATGTTTACCACCGGCTTTGTAACAGAACCACGGGAAGTGGCAGAAACTATGCAGGGGGAAAGCATCACATGGCTTCAGGAGCAAGCCAAACGCTATAATCTGGCCATCATTGGGAGTTTGATTATCGAAGAACAAGGCAAGTATTACAACCGTTTGTTTTTTATGGACAGGCATGGTGACTATCAGACTTATGACAAACGGCATTTATTTACCTATGGCGGCGAACATAAAAAGTTTGACGGCGGTAAAGAGCGCCTGATTGTTGAACTCAACGGTTGGCGTATATGCCCAATGATTTGCTATGATCTGCGGTTCCCCGTTTGGTCCAAAAACACATTTCAGAACGGTCAATACGACTATGATGTCTTGATTTACATTGCCAATTGGCCTTCAGCGCGTGCCCATGCGTTCAGGCAATTGCTCGTTGCACGGGCTATTGAGAACCAAGCCTATGTGGTTGGTGTCAACCGGATAGGTGTGGATGGCAAAGGCTTGTACTATCAGGGAAATACCACAGCTTTGGATTTTAAAGGTCATCGCATGGCTGAAATAGAACCCGATGAAGAAGCCTGGGCTCATGTGTCTTTATCCCACCAGTCATTGGAAGATTTCAGACAATCATTCCCACTAGGTATGGATTGGGACACTTTTACTATTAATAGTTAAGATTTCTGTTTAATACTTGGGCTGTTAATCACAAATCCCTGCTAATCTACAATCTCACTTCTAATTGATAAAAAGATGAAGAACTATACCATGACTGCAACGACCTTGTTTGGTCTCGAAGATGTACTCGCAGAAGAGCTGAAGGCTCTGGGAGCTATGGACGTCAAAAAAGGCGTAAGGTCGGTTTCTTTTGTGGGCGACAAGGGATTTATGTATAAAGCCAATATGAGTTTACGAACGGCTATCCGAATCTTAAAACCCCTTAAAAGTTTTACGGCAAGACACGAAGATGAACTCTATAACAAAATCAAAAAAATTAACTGGTTAGAATATATCAATGTCCAAGGTTCATTTGCGATTAATGCGGTTGTCAATTCTAAACAGTTTACCTCCAACTCACATTATATCAGCTTAAAATCCAAGGATGCTATCGTGGATTTGTTCAGAGAACAACTGGGCAAACGCCCTAATATCGATCTCAAACATCCCGATTTACGCATCCATGTGCATATTTTTAATCAGACTTGCCATGTATCATTGGACAGTTCAGGAGATTCATTGCACAAGCGCGGCTATAGAGACCGCACCAATATAGCCCCGATCAATGAAGTCCTGGCGGCAGGTATGATTATGCTTTCCGGTTATAAAGGTCGCCGACACTTTATCGACCCCATGTGTGGTAGTGGTACGATTCTGATAGAAGCTGCAATGATAGCCGCCAATATTCCGGCGAATATCAACCGTAAAGAATTCGGTTTTGAAAAATGGTCTGATTTTGACGCAGAGCTATTTGAAGTCATCAGACAATCCCTGATGCGAAAAATCGTTAATCCCACCCATAAGATCATGGGCTTTGACAAAGCACCGTCGGCAGTGGTAAAAGCCAAAGAGAACATCAAACGAGCCAATCTGGAAGATTTTATTAAAGTCTATCAATTGAATTTCTTTGAGACTGAAAAACAACTGGACGGCCCAACCATGATACTCTTTAACCCGCCTTATGGTGAGCGCTTACAGATTGATACGCATTCGTTTTACAAGAAGATCGGTGATACGCTTAAACAGCATTATCCCGACACCGTAGTCTGGTTTATCACCTCTGATATTCAGGCCTTGAAATCTGTAGGGTTACGTACCAGTAGACGTTTGGCTTTGAAAAATGGAAATTTAGATTGTAAATTTGTCCGCTACGATATGTACGCCGGCAGTAAAAAAGCAAAATACAAGACGTAAATCTTTAGTTCACTTGTGTACAGGGAACTAAGTATTATTGACATTATATATTCATATGAATACGCAAACAAAGAGAACAAGAAAACCCGAGTGGTTACGTGTTAAATTACCCACCGGTAAGAAATATACCGCGTTACGCACCCTGGTTAAAGACTATAAACTTCATACCATCTGTACGAGCGGCAGTTGCCCTAATATGGGTGAATGCTGGACAGATGGCACGGCAACTTTTATGATTTTGGGTAATATCTGTACCAGATCCTGTGGCTTTTGCGGTGTAAAAACCGGCCGTCCCAATGCTGTGGACTGGGCTGAACCGGACAAGGTCGCCCGTTCCATCAAATTGATGCATATCAAACATGCAGTAATCACATCTGTTGACAGGGATGATTTGGACGATATGGGGTCTATTATCTGGGCAGAAACAGTCAAAGCTATCAGACGGGAAAACCCCGGAACAACTATGGAAACCCTTATTCCTGATTTTCAGGGTATAGAAAAGTTTTTGGACAGAATTGTTGCGGTGGCACCCGAAGTCGTTTCACATAATATGGAAACCGTCAGACGGTTAACCCGTCAGGTGCGTATTCAAGCCAAATACGATAGAAGCTTAGCAGTTCTGAAATACCTCAAGGCACAAGGTGTTAACCGTACAAAATCGGGAATTATGCTCGGTTTGGGTGAAACCAGAGACGAGGTTTTGGAAACCATGTGGGATCTCCGCCAAAATGATGTGGACATTATCACCATAGGACAGTATTTACAACCTACCAAACAGCATTTACCGGTTCAGGAATACGTGACACCCGATGTCTTTCAATACTATCACGATGAAGGTAAAAAAATGGGCTTCAGACATGTAGAAAGTGGGGCTTTGGTACGTTCTTCATACCATGCACATAAGCATATTCATTAGTTTTTTAACAGGGTACTTTTGGGGTTTTATTTATTGTAATGAAAAACTCAAAACTACCCACTGCTTACTGCAAACTAAACACTGCCTACTATTCAGCAACCCCTATCTGGAAATAAATAAAGCCCTGTTGATGAAGCTCGATAGCATCATACTGGTTACGGCCGTCAAAAATCACGGGAGATTTCAGTTTGCCTTTGATTAAGTCAAAATCCGGACTACGAAATTCTTTCCATTCGGTAACGAGGACTAAGGCATCTGCTTGGTCTATGCACTCGTATTTATCCTTGGCATATTCAAGATTGGCTTGATCTTTCAGATAGAATGATTTTGCCATATCCATAGCTTCGGGATCATAAGCCACTACTTTTGCACCTTGAGCTGTGAGAGATTTAATAAGTGTAATGGCACTCGCCTCACGCATATCATCGGTTCCGGGTTTAAAAGCCAATCCCCATACTGCAATGGTTTTACCTTTAAGGTCTGCCCCAAAATACTGAATAATTTTTTTACCGAGCACTTGCTTTTGGGCATAGTTAACTTCTTCTACTGCTTCGAGGATTTTGGGTGTATAGTCGTATTGGTGTGCCGTTTTGATTAATGCCTGAACATCCTTAGGGAAGCAACTACCACCATAACCTGCACCGGCGTAGATAAAACTGTAACCTATACGCGAATCACTACCAATACCAAGACGTACCATATTAACATTTGCTCCTACACGTTCGCAGATGTTGGCCATTTCATTCATAAAGCTGATTTTGGTCGCCAGCATGGCATTGGATGCGTATTTCGTCATTTCTGACGAAGCAGTATCCATAGCGATAAAACGGTCTGAACGCTGCATAAAAGGTTTGTAAAGCCTATGCATCACATCAATGGCTTCCTGAGATTGCGCCCCCACGACCACCCGGTCAGGTTGCATAAAGTCGGCTACGGCATCACCTTCTTTAAGAAACTCAGGGTTACTGATGACTTCAAATTTATAGTTGACACCCCTTTGGTCAAGAGCCTCTTGGACTTCATTGGCAACCACTTTTGACGTTCCTACCGGAACTGTAGACTTATTGACAATCCAAAGATCTTTGATCATAGTGTTACCTATTTCCCTAGCTACTTGTTTGACATGGCTCAAATCTGCACTACCGTCTTCACCCATAGGTGTACCTACGGCAATAAAAACAATATCAGCTTCTGTCAATGAACTCTCAAGGCTGGTTGTGAAAAACAAGTTTTTCCTATCTATATTTCTGACTACCATTTTTCCCAACCCTTTTTCATAGATAGGAATAATACCTTTTTTAAGACGTTCTATTTTTTGCTCATCTATATCAACACAAATCACGCGATTACCCATTTCGGCAAAACAAGTTCCGGTAACAAGCCCGACATAGCCACTACCAATAACACTAATAGTCATATCTAAATTTATTTTTTGAGATTAAGGAATTAGTTATCAGAAGATTCATCTAAGCGCTCAAATACTGAATTTTGCGACTTATACTCCTGAACTATAGATTTTAGGTTTTTAATTAAAGCCATATTATCATGTGAATCAATACTGTAAAAACGTTCTATTTTTTCATTGATAGCCGCATAATCAAAAGTACCTTTTTTTGCTTTCATGATTTTAGGGTGATGGGTAGGGATGGTTGTCTCTGAATTGTGTAACAATTCTTCGTATAATTTCTCTCCCGGTCTGAGCCCCGTAATCTCTATATCAATATCTTCAGGGTAATCATAATTTGATAAACGTATCATGTTTTTTGCCAAATCAAATATTCTTACAGACTCTCCCATATCAAAAACGAATATTTCGCCACCTTCTCCCATAACCCCTGCTTCAAGTACCAATTGACAGGCTTCCGGAATAGTCATAAAATAACGGTAAATATCTTTATGCGTCACCGTCAATGGGCCTCCTTTTTCTATCTGTTTTTTAAACAACGGGATAACTGAACCATTAGAACCGAGAACATTCCCAAAACGGGTGGTCACAAATTTCGTTTTACCTTCCCTGTTCTTGATCTGGGCGTATAATTCTGCAGCTCTTTTAGTCGCCCCCATAACATTGGTAGGATTTACAGCTTTATCTGTAGAGACCATGACAAATTTGCCCACCTGGTATTCCACAGCAAGATCCATAAGATTCTTACTACCCAGAATATTGACGTTGATAGCTTCATAAGGATTATCTTCCATCATAGGCACATGCTTATAGGCTGCTGCATGAAAAATATAATCTATATCAAAATACGTAAATATCTTTTCCATGCGATTCCGGTTACTCACATCAGCAATAATGTAATCTATATGGGTATGGTTGTACTTCTTCAAATCCATCTGTATATCATACAAAGGCGATTCTGCCTGATCTACAAACAGTAATTTTTTACAGGAATACTGCGCCAATTGCTTGCAAATCTCACCACCTATAGAACCGGCAGCGCCAGTGACCAATATCGTCTTGTCATGGAGCGATTGTTCAAGTTTATCATTGAAAATTTCTATTTGTGTACGGTTGAGTAAATCCTCTACTTTAACTTCTCTAATCTGTTTACTTTGCAACGTACCGTCTATCCATTGGTTGACCGGAGGCGTTGTTTTGACTTTAACTTTATACTTAATAAGACGCTCTACAATTTTCAACAACTCAGTATTTTCAATATTCTGAATACTGATTATAATCTCGTCAATATGCCATTGATCAATAATCTCCTGATTTAACTTATAGCCCATAATAATAGGCAAGCCTTTAAGATTTTTATGTTTCAGTTTTTTATTGTCATCAATGAATCCTCTGACCACATAATGCTTATTTGCATCATTGGAAAGTGCCATATAAGTAATGAGTCCGGAATCGCCCGCCCCGTAGATCAGTATATTTTTCCTTTTGGAAACATCCAGAACCAAAGCATGATAAAAAGATTTGAATATAAACCGGCTGACAATCAAGACAAAGAGCGTCAGCATAAAATGTATAAAAATGATGAGCTTTGGAAATTTAACCGCAGACCATTCAAAATGATGATTCAGCGCACTATAAAGACCTAAAATAAAAGATATCAAGAGTGTGGCCAGACCTACTTTTAATGCATCTTTGACACCGGTATGTCTTACAATTCCCTTATAGGAACCCGTTATTAAAAAAGAAAACAATGCCACTAAAAGGACTATCGGAATTTGGTAATTAAAAGAACTGGGGTTGAAATTGAAAGAAAAATTAAACCTGATAAAATAAGTCAGGATAAAGGTTATCGCAACAATACTGAGGTCTATCAATATAACAAGCCATCTGGAGGCATGTTTATTCTCACTTAATATTTCATAAAAATAGCTCATCAAACAAGTTTGAGCAAAAATACAAATAATGTCTTTTCAAAAACATATTTTCATACTTATATATGTTAAAATCCTTAAAATATTATAAAAAACTCAGTAAAACCATAACTAAACAGCCTATATTTGTGTTTTATAATAACAAACTACGGGTTTTAATGTTCATTAGTATGGCATTTATTCGGTTTATCAATGCTTCAGAGACTTATCCTTTGCGAATCAAAATTTTGCGAAACGGGCAAGCTGAACGTTACAAGTTTGAACAGGATCACAACGCTTCAACCTTTCACCTCGGCGCTTTTAGTCATGACACCTGTGTAGGGATAGCCACTTTTCTTAAAGCCAATCAGCCTTATTTTCAAGACCAGCAAAATATTTACCAATTACGCGGTATGGCTGTTGATGCTACTTTTCAATCTCAGGGTATAGGACGACAACTGATGACCTTTGCTTTTGGAGAACTGACCAAACGCAACAGTTCACTCCTATGGTGCAACGCACGCCAACACGCCATCGGTTTTTACCGCAACATGGGATTTCAAACTACAGGAGAAGAGTTTATAGTTCCTCATATAGGACCGCATATCGTGATGTTTAAAGATTTAAGACGGGAGACTGGAGTGGGGAGTTTGTAATGGGCAGTGGGCAGTGGTGAGTAGGCAGTTTAAACTAACAGCTATCCTTATACTTCAAAGACTAAAGGCTAACAATAAAATATAAGAATTAGAAGAGAAGAATTAAGAGTGTTGAAACAGATGTTAAATATATAATATCGTTTTAAAAAATTAAAGCTCTGTTTTTTGTATGGCAAATAATCTCTAGAGCTTTAAACCTCTGTGGCTACTTTAATTCATGCAAATAATTTTGTGATTTTTTCACTTATTATAGAATTAATAGTATTCTAACAGCATCCGTTCATTTTTTCCATTGATGAAAAAACGAACCAAAAAAATCTAGGCCTATCTAAAAAAACATAAGAAAATACTATGGAACCACCAGCCACCGATAAAAAGAACTCAACCGCCCTTATCGGGCAGTTTCAAACAGCTTTTCATCGCAACCCTACACTGCTTCCTTGATTTTCAATATTTTTTTAGATAGGCCTCCTTTTACAATAAAAACCGACGTTACCGAGATATTTTATCTCGTTGGAAGAAAGTAGTGAGCAGTAATTTTTCAGTAGTGTCCAACACCACATTTTTTCTATATGCTAAACATACAGCTATAAAAAAACCCATCGTTGTCGATGGGTTTTGGTATTTGATATCTGTTGAAAACTACTCTTTTGTTTCAGGTGTTTCATCAGTAGCTATTTCAACCGGTTTTTCTACAACTGTTTCTTCAGTTGCTTCGGTTTCAACTTCAACTTTTGGC
>PDQD01000086.1 GCA_002747695.1 Flavobacteriia bacterium | reverse complement strand
AACCCGAAATATGCATTAAAAAATCTATTACGCCTTCAATCCAATCAATGCGCTAACACATACTAAAAACCCTTTTGAGGGCACTTATAAAAGCCAAATAAAGTCTAAAATAAAGACATTTTGATGTCAAATATTTTTACACTTTTAAAGATATAAAACCATAACAAATTGATTCTATAAATATTATAGTTTATTCAAATGTATTGTCTGATTTTTTAAGCATTTACACCCGACTACAGCCTTAAAAAACTCAGAACTACCGCGAAGATTTTGATCATGACACGGACTTTTTTAAGCACCGGGACTACAGGTAGTAAACCTTCAGGTATTCCCAAGTCTCTTGACACTCTCCTAAAAAACTAAAAAAGTGTATCTTTACGATTTAGATAAGATACAAGGTCTTTAAACATCAACTATTTGCCAATCAACATTTTGATGTACACAAAACGGACGAGACTATGATTGTATCTAAAACAACAAGGGCGTTTTACATGTTTTTAAGTTCAAATGACCCAAAAACACTATAAAACCCGTTAATACAGTTATAAACAGCTATCCTGAACATTGTTTCAGTTTATGGATAGAGATAATTATATAAAAATTCAGCCATAATATTTAATATATGTCACAAAAACGGCTTTTTCTTCTCGATGCTTACGCCCTGATTTTTAGGGGCTACTATGCTTTTATTAAAAATCCACGCATCAATTCCAAAGGCATGGATACGTCAGCCATTATGGGATTTATGAATTCACTACTCGACATCATCCGCAAGGAGCGTCCTGATCATCTTGCTGTAGCTTTTGACAAAGGTGGATCTGTTGCCCGGTCAGAGGCTTTCCCCGCCTATAAAGCCAACCGCGATGAAACGCCTGAAGCTATTAGAATTGCCGTTCCCTATATACATCAGATTTTGGAGGCTATGGAGATTCCCATCATTGAAAAAGCAGGTTTTGAAGCCGATGATTTGATAGGAACACTCGCCAAACAAGCCGAAAAAGAAGGTTATCAAACATTTATGGTCACACCTGATAAGGATTTTGCCCAGTTGGTTTCCGACAATATTTTTATGTATAAACCGGCCCGTATGGGTAACGGTGTGGAAATATGGGGCATTCCGGAAGTTCAAAAGAAATTTGAAGTCGAACAACCTGAACAAGTCATAGATTATCTCGGCATGATGGGCGATAGTGTCGATAATATTCCCGGTTTGCCGGGTGTAGGTGACAAAACAGCCAAAAAGTTTATCAAAGCCTATGGCAGTTTAGAAAATCTATTGGCTAACACCCATGAACTCAAAGGCAAAATGAAAGAAAAAGTGGAAGCCAATGCTGACCTGGGTCGCCTGTCCAAGCAACTGGCGACGATTATTACCGATTGTCCCGTTACTTTTCACGAAAAGGATTTTGAACTTTCGCAGCCTGATGTCGATAAAGTACAAGGTTTGTTTCAGGAGCTTGAATTCAGACGTATGTGGCAAACATTTAACAGTATTTTCCAACCTCAAAGTCCTGAGACTGATTCTGCAACAACACCTGACAAATCCCCTAAAACACCTCAAACCCCGTCCAACACCAGCGGACAACTGGGGTTATTTGACGCATTAAACCAAAACGACACCGGCGCATTACCCGATACCGGGCTAAAAAATATAGACAATACCCCTCATTTCTACCAGTATGTTGACAGCGATTTGGGCTTAAAACTGTTGGTTAAAAACTTATTACAACAAACCTCCGTGTGTTTTGACACCGAAACCACCGGATTGGACACCTTTACAGCCGAATTGGTCGGGATTGCCTTCAGTTATGACACCGGCAAAGGCTATTATGTGCATCTTCCGGAAGAGCGTCAAAAAGCACAAGATATTTTAGAGCAATTAAAACCATTTTTTGAAGCTGAAAACATTGAAAAAATCGGTCAAAACCTCAAATTTGACCTTAAAATACTCCATCAGTATGGAATAACAGTCAAAGGGTCGTTATTCGATACCATGATTGCCCATTATCTGTTACAGCCGGATATGCGTCACAATATGGACGTCCTGGCAGAGACCTATCTGAATTACCATCCTGTACCCATCGAAACGCTGATTGGTAAGAAAGGGAAAAACCAACGCTCTATGCGTACGGTAGATCTGGACAAACAAACAGAATATGCTGTAGAAGACGCCGATATCACCTATCAACTCAAACAGATTTTTGAACCTCAACTAACAGAGGCTAAACTCAAAGATTTGTTTGACCAAATAGAAATGCCGTTGGTTAGGGTTTTAACAGCTATGGAGTTAGAAGGCATCAAATTAGACAAAGATTTTCTCAACAGCCTGCTGAAAGACCTCAACCATGACATTATAGAACTGGAAAGTAAAATCTTCCGTTTGGCAGATGCCGAATTCAACATCGGATCGCCCCAACAATTGGGTGGTATTTTGTTTGACCGGTTGAAAATCATCGATAAACCTAAAAAAACCAAAACGGGACAATACGCTACCGGTGAAGAGATTTTAAGCAATTTGGTAGATAAACACCCTATAGTCCAACACATTCTGGATTGGCGTGGCTTAGTCAAACTGAAAAACACCTATGTCGAAGCGCTCCCCAAACAGGTCAACCCTAAAACCGGGCATATACACACGACTTTTTCTCAGGCGGTAGCCGCTACCGGTCGCTTGAGTTCCAATGACCCCAACTTACAGAATATCCCGATAAGAACCGAACGCGGTCAGCAAATAAGAAAAGCTTTTGTACCTCGTAATGACGATTTTATTTTGGTTGACGCTGATTATTCGCAGATTGAACTGCGTATTATCGCTTCCCTGAGCGGTGAAAAAAACATGATTCAGGCATTTAAAAACGGTGAAGACATTCACCGTTCTACGGCCGCCAAAGTCTTTAACATCCCTCCCGACGCTGTAACCAAAGAACAACGCAGCCATGCCAAAACCGTAAACTTCGGGATTATTTACGGGGTATCTGCCTTTGGGTTAAGTCAACAAACCACCCTTAACCGTACCGATGCCAAAGCCCTGATTGATGCCTATTACGACACCTACCCTACTTTAAAAACCTATATCAGTCAGCAAATTCATACGGCACGCGAAAAAGGCTATGTCACAACAGTACTGGGGCGTCGCCGGTACCTGAAAAATATTAATTCGAGAAACAACGTGGTGCGCTCTGCCGAAGAACGCAATGCTGTCAATGCCCCTATCCAGGGAAGTGCCGCAGACATCATCAAAATCGCCATGATCAACCTGCATCAAAAGTTGGAAGCCGGTAATTACCGGTCAAAAATGTTGTTACAGGTGCATGATGAACTGGTCTTTGATGTGTATAAACCCGAACTTGAAACCCTAAAAAAACTCATCAAGGACACCATGGAAAATGCCTACAAACTGGCAGTCCCTTTGGATGCTGATATGAACACCGGTAACAATTGGTTAGAAGCACATTAGAACATAAAACATTATCGATTAACCCTAACTTATGAATACAATCCTCAAAGTCGCCTGGCGGAACATATGGCGGAACAAAACCCGGAGCTTTACCGTTATGGGAGCGGTTATCATTGGGATTTGGTCGATTATTTTTTTGGTGGGTATGGTCAATGGGTTGGTTAAAAGTTATGTGGAGAATGCTATAAAAAACGAGATTTCACACCTCAAAATTCAGCACCCGGAATTTATCAAAAACAAGGAATCGCTCTACAATATCCCTAAAGTATCAGAAGTACTCAAACCCATAGACAGCATCCAGGGCATCAAAGCCGTGTGTTACAGAACGGTTACCAATACTATGATAAATTCCGGACATTCCGGTCGCGGTGTGACGACTATAGGGGTTGTACCGTCTGTAGAACGCAACGTTTCAGGTATTCAGGATAGAATCATAGAAGGGACCTATCTGTCCGATGACAGTAAAAATAAGATTCTCATCAGCCGGCGCATGGCCGATAAACTCAAAGTCAAATTGCGGTCAAAAGTCGTTTTGACCTTTCAGAATTTAGACCGTGACATCAGTATGGGAGCTTTCAGGGTAGTCGGTATTTTTAAAACCAACAACAATATGTACGACGATATGATGGTTTTTGTACGCTTGGCAGACATTAACAGGATTATGGGTACTGAAAATATGGCTCATGAAGTCGCTGTTTTGATTGATGATTTGAATAATTTAGAACCCATCCAAAACCGGCTAAAAACCCTTTTTCCGGAATATCTGGTTAGAAATTACAAGGAAATCCAACCCGAATTAGCACTATTCCAACATCAAATCGAATTGTTAGGAATCATTTATATGGTCATCTTTATGGCAGCACTGATTTTTGGTATCATCAATACGATGATGATGGCAGTACTGGAACGCGTCAAAGAACTTGGAATGTTGATGGCCGTAGGTATGAATCGAACTAAAGTCTTTATGATGATTGTTCTGGAAACCCTGTTACTGGCCATGATTGCAGCTCCCATAGGATTGATTCTCGGGTATTTGACCAATGCGTATTACTACAAAAACGGTCTCAATTTATTTTTCTACTCTGAAAAAGGCATGCAACAATTCGGTTTTGACAATCTGGTTTATCCCGAAGTTCCGACCAGCCTCTATTGGCAACTGGTCGTCGCCATTACACTTACCGCTCTGATAGGCTCGTTGTACCCGGCATGGAAAGCCATAAGTTTGAATCCGGTAGAAGCCATCAGAGGGCGTTTAATATCCCGTAGTTTTAAGTTTTACAAAAAGCTTTTAACCTCTAACAACAAAAAGTCTCACGTCTAATATTTTGTAGCCAATGTCTCTTATCCAAGCACAACAAATCACCAAGACTTACAACCCCGATAAAATTCCTGTACACGCATTACAAGGGGTGGATTTAAGCATTCAGGAAGGCGAATTTACTGCTATTGTAGGCCCGTCAGGATCAGGAAAAACGACTTTCCTCAATATTATTGGCGGTTTAGACCGGCAAACCTCCGGGACAATGCTTGTCGATGGGGTGGATATCCGAAACTTGTCAGATAATAAGCTCATCGATTTCAGGAAAAACAAAATAGGATTTGTCTTCCAGTCGTACAATCTTATTCCCGTGTTTACTGCGGCAGAAAACATTGGTTTTATCATGCTGTTACAAAAACAACCTCAAAAAGTGATTGACAAACGGGTACAGGAATTGCTCAAAGCTGTGGATATAGAAGCCCAAAAAAACAAACGCCCTAACGAGATGAGCGGCGGACAACAACAACGCGTGGCTGTAGCCAGAGCATTGGCTTCAAAACCCAAGTTTGTCCTCGCCGATGAACCAACAGCCAATCTGGACAGTAAATCTACCGGTGATTTATTAGACATTATGGAAAAACTCAATCAGGAAGAAGGGATGACTTTTGTGTTTTCCACCCACGACCAACGCGTGATTGACCGCGCCCACAGAGTAGTGACCTTAGAAGACGGAAAAATCATTAAAGATGAACGGGTAAAATAACATTTTGTGTCTTAGCCATAAAATTTTAAAACTCTGAAAAAACATTAATTGACAGTCAACAACAGATCCCATGTTCCGAAAACAATCAATACTCATCTTTATTTGCGGGTTTATAAGTCTCACAGGCTTGTTTGCCCAGGAGAGTCAATCATGGGCAGATGAACATCTGGATTTCAGGGGTTATGTCAAATACCTGAACACCACCAAATTTGAAGATCTCAAATTCACACTCAATGACAATTTGATTCATAACCGCTTACAACTCAAGGCCTATATCAGTAACCACGTCACCTTTGACATAGAAGTTCGTAACCGGGTATTTTGGGGTAATTCCTTAGCGCTGATTCCCTATTATGCCGACTATATCAACGCCTCGGAAGACCGTATCAATCTGGGCGGTTATCTCGTGGAAGAACCCGGATTTTTGGTACACAGCCTGATAGACCGTTTGTATGTTGATTTTCACACTGACCAATGGCAAATCACACTCGGCAGACAACGGATTAATTGGGGTAAAAATCTTGTCTGGAACACCAATGATTTGTTTAATGCTTACAGCTTTTTTGACTTTGATTATGAGGAACGTCCCGGCACAGATGCTTTACGGGTACAGTATTTTACATCCGGCGATTCGAGTATAGAAATAGCCGGCAGTTACACCAAAAATTGGCAAGCCAGCACTTATGCCGTAAGGTACAATTTCAACCGCTTTAACTACGATTTTCAGGTTTTAGCCGGACAGTGTATCGATGACTATGTTATAGGCACCGGCTGGGAAGGTTATATTAAAAACATAGGTTTTAAAGGCGAATTGAGTTATTTCACCCCCGTTACAAAAGATGATTCGGGGAACGATGTTTTTACAGGATCAGTGTCTTTGGATTACTACTTTAAAAATGGTTGGTCACTCAACGTCGGGACATTGTACAACAGTAACAGCCAAACCGACCCTATATCTTTTGCCCTCCTGCAAAACACGACAACAGCTTTAAGTCCCAAACATTTGATGCCTAACCAATGGTCCTTTTTTGCCCAAACATCCAAAGCTTTTACACCGGCACTACAAGGTTCGTTGTCCGCTATGTATGCCAATGAAGTAGATGCGTTATTACTGATGCCTCAAATAAGCTACAGCGTGGCTCAAAACTGGGATTTTGACACAGTGGCTCAAGTGGTTTATATGGAACAACATGAGGAATTCAAAAACCTAATTAATGCTGTTTTTTTAAGGTTGAGGTATAGTTTTTAAAAGCTGCTTTTGATGAAATTTTTCGGGTAAGGCGGGGGTTGCAGTGGGCAGTGGGGATTAGGCAGTTGGCAGTAGGCAGTAGGCAGTGCGTAGTAAACAGTTGGCAGTGGGCAGTCGGTAGTTGGCAGTTTGCAGTTTGATGAACATCTTCTATGTAAGGTTGAGTATTTTTTAACTAAACACTACAAAATCACATTGCAACACTACATTTATTAGTTGTACATTTGCCCCGGATAATTATATTTTTCTCTTGTGACAGAACAATTGACTTTTTTAAAAGAGCAAATGCTCGATTGGTTGATTTACCTCAACATTCCCCGGTACTGGGCAGTGTTCATTCAGTCTATTCTGGCTGTGATTATTATTCTCGTCATTGCCTGGATATTTGATCGGTTTATTACGATAATCATGCGTAAACTCGCGCCTTTAATCATAGGGCGCACTAAAAACAAATGGGATGATATACTCCTGAAAAACAGAGTTTTTTCAAAAATAGCCCATATCTTACCCGGTTTGGTGGTAATCAACTTATACCAGTTTATTGCTTCAAAGTTTATCCGGCACTTTATTGAGAACATCATAGAAAGTTATTTTATCATTGTTTTTGTTTTACTGATCAACAGCTTACTAAGTTCCGTTCATGATATTTACGAAAGAGCCAAAGGCAAAAACACTAACGTCACCCTTTATATTCAGTTACTTAAAGTCGTTGTTTATTCTCTGGGATTCCTCGCCATCATAGCCATTTTTGCCAACAAGAACTTTATGGAAATCCTCAGGGGGCTGGGTGCCATCATTACCATTCTCTTAATAGTGTATAAGGACACTATTTTAGGTTTTATAGCCGGTATTCAATTATCTGCTTACGGGATGCTCAAAGTCGGTGATTGGATAACAATCCCTAAAGATAACGCCGATGGAAACGTTATAGAAATCAGTCTGAATACAGTCAAAATTCAAAACTGGGATAAAACCATCACTACAGTCCCAACGTACCAGTTGATTTCTGAACCTTTTACCAACTGGAAAGGGATGGAAGAAAGTGGCGGCAGACGAATCAAAAGGCATATCAATATAGATATGGATAGTATTAGCTTTTTGACAGATGAAGATATAGAAAGGTATAAGAAATTCAAATTGCTCAAACCTTACCTTACCTCTATTACAGAAAAGATTGCCCAACAAAATTCAAATGAAGACATTGTCAACCAAATCAGATTGACCAACATCGGTACTTTCAGAAAATATATAGAGAACTACCTGCTTGAAAAAGAATTTGTCAATAAAAACATGACCTTTATCGTTAGACAGTTGCAATCTACAGAGAAAGGTGTGCCACTGGAAATCTATGTTTTCAGCAAGGTTAAACAATGGAATAAATACGAGGAAATACAAGCAGATATATTCGACCATATTTTTGCTATTCTTCCGGAATTTAATTTGAGGATTTTCCAAAGCCCCACAGCCCGAAGTTTATCAGAGTTGATGGATAAAAAAGCCTAATGTTATGGAGGTCATTCTAAAATATTTCCCCAATCTTACGCCACAACAGGTCAAACAGTTTGAAGCTTTGGAAAGCCTATACAAAGACTGGAACCAAAAGATCAATGTTGTTTCACGAAAAGACGTGGACGAATTATACCTGCGTCATGTATTGCATGCCTTAGGAATTGCTAAAGTCATAACATTTCCAACCGGAGCTCGTGTCGCCGATGTTGGCACAGGCGGTGGCTTTCCCGGAATCCCACTGGCCATCATGTTTCCGGAGGTACAGTTTACATTGGTTGACAGTATTGGCAAAAAAATAAGAGTCGTCAATGAGGTGGTTGAGGGACTTCAGTTGAATAATGTCAAGACCTATCACAGCCGTATTGAAGATGTTCCGGAGACCTTTGATTATATCGTCAGCCGGGCAGTCGCGCGTATGGATGCTTTTGTACGCTGGACACGGCCCAAAATAGCCAAAACATCAAAATTTGACCTTAAAAACGGTATTTTTTACCTGAAAGGGGGCGATTTAACCGAAGAACTACTTGAGTTTCCCCAAGCCATCACTTATGATTTATCGGATTTTTTTGAGGAAGATTTTTTTGAGACTAAAAAGGTTGTCTATCTAAAACGATAAAGAACCATATAATTAGTATATCATAGCTTATTATCCAATTATTTAACGTACGTTTGTACCCAACAATAGATTTTTTGCGTACTGCACCTCTTTTATTTTTTTAACAGAACTTATTCGAATTGCTATACTCAGAGTTCTATCAATTTTTAATTTTTTATTTTTTTTATTTAGCATGAATATTTTTATTGCAAAGTTAAGTGGAGATACAACCTCCAATGACTTAAAAGAGCTCTTTAGTGAGTATGGTGAGGTGTCAACAGCCAATGTAATCCTGGATCGTTATACCAGAGAATCCAAAAGATTTGGATTTGTAGAAATGAATGATGATGAGGCAGCAAAAAAAGCCATTGCAGAGCTTGACGGTTGTGAATACGACCACAGTACAATCGTTGTAAAAGAGGCTGAACCCCGTGAAAACAGAAGAAGCAGTAACCGCGGTGGATTTAACCGTGGTGGTGGCCAAGGCAGCTATAACCGCGATGGTGGTAACCGTGGAGGTGGTTATGACAGAAACAGAGGACGTAGAGACAGGTATTAATCACGCTTCTCTAAGATAAACCAAAGGCGGTCAAATATTATTTTGACCGCCTTTTTTAAACACTTGTTTTCCGATACTTTATAAGGGTTTTAAATTTGCCCCTATTTGTTTGACAGTTCCATCATGGCTTTATAAGCTTTATCCCCGTAAACAACAGAGGGACCTCCGCCCATTAATACAGCTACACCTATAGTTTCTACTATTTCCTCATGTGTAGCTCCCGCTTCTAATGAAGCTTTTACATGGCAAGAAATACAACCTTCACAACGTATCCCTATGGCTATTCCTAAAGCAATTAGTTCTTTTTGTTTAGTCGAAAGGACATTGTTTTCCAAAGATCCTTTATGTATCATTTTAAATCCTTCAGCTATTTTAGGGTTTTCTTTTGAAAGTGTCGCAACGAATTTAGGTACTGCTGCGGCTTGATCGGCATAGTTTCCCATTTTTTTAAAATTTAAGTTAGATATACCTCAAATTTAATAAATACAACAGAAATATCCATGTTTTTTTGCATATTTCGTTATTAATAACACGTATTGGTCTCCTATATCTTATCAATGTTAAAAACCATAAATTAATTGTTTTTTGGTACAATTTTTTAAAAACAGCCACAAAAAACACAATCATCAAAAACTATCTGATGTTAAGATTTTTAATCAGATAGCTTTTAGAGGGCAAATCCAGACTTTAATTGATCCGTTAATGGCTCTCAAAGCAGGGTTTGTTGAAACACTTAAGCCGAATCTTTCAGGGAAAAAAACTAAACAAAAACCCACCGGATTTTATGAATCCGGTGGGTCTGATTTGTATTTATAGTCTTATTGAATTAAGAAAGCCTTTATTCCAGGAATATGCTCAATAACTATAAGACTATCATTTGATATTTGAAATCCGTTTATAAGTGACAAAACTGAAATCGTATTGATGCCGCTCATCTTTGGGATGAAATTCCCGTGAGATTTCTTTCCACTGGGCTTCATCAAATGCCGGAAAAAAAACATCCGCCTCAAAAGTGTTGTGAACGATGGTCAAATCCAAACGATCTGCCAGCTTTAAAGCCTGTTTATAAATTTCCCCACCACCAATGATAAACGGATCGGGATCATGAATGACTCTAAGGGCTTTTTTCAGAGAATCAACCACTATAGCACAACCTCCGTCATAAGTTCTGTCTCTTGTAATGACCACATTGACCCGCTTGGGCAATACTTTTTTACCCAGTGATTCAAACGTCTTTCGTCCCATAATGACGGCATGACCTGTGGTTACACGTTTAAAACGCTTAAAATCATCGGGCAGATGCCACAACATTTCGTTGTCTTTACCCAATTCTCGATTCTCTCCTATGGCGGCAATTAAGGTTATCACTTTTAAAATATTTTAAAGGATTTCAATCAATCCCGGTATATTAAATGACTTTTAATTCCTTACCTACTTTGATAAACGCAGCAATAGCTTTATCCAAATGCTCTTTTTCATGAGCTGCAGATACCTGCACGCGGATTCTCGCTTTACCTTTGGGCACCACCGGATAATAGAATCCAATCACATAGATGCCTTCCTCCAGTAATTTGTCTGCCATAACCTGAGACAGTTTTGCATCGTATAACATGACCGGAACAATAGCAGAATCACCTTTGACAATATCAAAACCGGCTGCTTCCATACCTTTTTTGAAATAAGCGGTATTGTCAGCCAATTTGTCTCTTAAACTGGTGTCTTTTGTGATTAAATCAAAGACTTTAAGCGATGCACCTACGATACCCGGCGCTAATGAATTGGAGAATAAATATGGTCTGGAGCGTTGGCGTAACATCTCAATGATTTCTTTACGTCCTGTGGTGTAACCACCCATAGCCCCACCAAGAGCTTTACCAAGCGTTCCGGTAACTATATCTATACGACCCAATACCTTGTTCACTTCTAAAGTTCCGCGACCTGTATCGCCTAAAAATCCTGCGGCATGGCATTCGTCAACCATGACCATAGCATCGTATTGATCGGCCAAATCACAGATTTTATCTAAAGAAGCAACAACCCCATCCATAGAAAACACACCATCTGTAACAATGATTTTAAAACGATGACCTTTTTCATTGGCAGCTTTAAGCTGGGTTTCAAGGTCTGCCATATCATTGTTTTCATAGCGGTAACGGGCGGCTTTACATAGTCTTACACCATCTATGATAGACGCGTGGTTCAAACTGTCTGAAATGATAGCATCTTCAGCGGTAAGTAAAGGCTCAAAAACACCACCGTTAGCATCAAATGCAGCGGCATAAAGTATGGTGTCCTCAGTACCGTAAAAATCAGCTATTTTGGCTTCCAGTGCTTTATGAATATCCTGTGTTCCGCAGATAAACCTTACCGATGACATTCCAAAACCATGTGTGTCCATAGTGTCTTTGGCCGCTTGAATAACCTCCGGATTATTGGATAATCCCAAATAATTATTCGCACAAAAGTTAATCACTTCTTCTCCGGTGTTGATTTTAATCACAGCATCCTGACTACCGGTAATGATGCGTTCTTTTTTAAACAAACCGGCGTCTTTTATCGCTTGGAGTTCATCCTGAAGGTGTTTTTTTATGTTTCCGTACATAATTGTAAATTTTGTTATTTGTAATATTTGATGTCAAAAATCTTATAAAGAGGTAACAAATTTACAAATTTAAATCTGATGATAACCTCTTAAATCAATATTATCAGCACACCCTGTTTCGGTCGCTAACAAGTTTTGTTCTTAGGGCTATTTCATCTACTTTTGTAGTCATGACAGAGCTACTACATTCTAAAATTTTGGGTCAGGGTAAACCCTTATTGATTTTACACGGTTTATTTGGTATGGGTGACAACTGGATCACCTTGGGCCGACAATTTGCCAACCACTTTGAAGTACATCTCATTGATATGCGCAACCACGGTCGCAGTTTTTTCGACAATTGTATGCACTATGAGATGATGGCAGAAGACATTGCCCGCTACATCGCGTATTACGAACTGGAAAACGTGAATGTCATAGGACATTCTATGGGCGGTAAGGCGACAATGTGGCTATCGGTGTTATACCCCGATGTATTAGATAAAATAGTTGTGATTGATATTGCCCCAAAAAGTTATAACCAAAGACACCTTAAGGTTTTTGAAGCGCTTAACAAAGTTGATTTTTCGACGCTGAAAAACCGTCACGAGGTCAAGCTATTTCTACAGCAATACATCAAGGAGGAAAAAATGCTGTTGTTTATGCTGAAAAACGTCTATTATAAATCTATGCACCGGCAAAATGGCTCTAAAGACGAACTGGCTTTCAGGTTTAACCTACCGGTATTATACGAACGCTATTCCCTTATCAACGAACCTCTGTTGGCGCAAAGCCGCTATGAAAAAGATGTACTATTTCTGAAGGGAGAACTATCAGATTATATTGTAGAGGACGATATACCACTGATAAAAGCCCATTTCCCCAAGGCTCAAATGGTAGAAGTACCAAAAGCCAGCCATTGGGTGCATGCGGATAATCCTGAATTTTTATTCAAGCAGTGCTTAACCTTTTTTACTCAATCATAAATTCGGAAGTGTTACTCATCCCAAAAATACCATAGCCCTGCTCAATATTGGTGTACATGATTACCGGCTCTGCAAACGGGTTATTACCAACATCATTATTCATCCCCAAAGCCTTATCATACTTATAATAATCCGCTGTGATATGATGTAAATAAACGATGTACTGCGTACCGTCATTATTACCTTGAGTCTCAAATCTTGCTTTAAACTCATAATTGTTACCGTCGAATGTTTCATCACTAAACAGTAATCGGGCATAATTTGTTGAAGAATTGATCGTATTACTGCCAAAAGGCTTGAGGTCGCAAGGAGCTGTACCGGAAGGGGTAATACGAAACATCTCTACGGCATAATAGTCTTGTTGTTGAGCGGTGTCCTTAAATTTAACTTTCAGAAACTCATTATCATATGTTGCTGAAATAATAGGAACCTGAGCAGGAAACGTTTGCGAGGCAAAGACCGTTTGAAAACCACTTTTTTCTACGGTCAATTCATATTGCTGTCCGGCTGTAAAGACAATCTCATCCTCAGGTGTATAAAGACCCGGATGGTCCTGACTTTCTGTATATATAAATACGTCATTACCGGAAGTCAAGGTCACGGTCGCGTCACTTAGATATAAGGGGGTGTTTGTATTATCCAAAGCGCCTTTGGATCTTGACACATAAATGTTATTCTGGTTTTCGTTGTTTACCATATTGCCCAACAAGGCACCGGGTGCAATTTTAGACTCATGCGGTTCAACCTCTATAGGTACCGAAAATTCAAAAAAGTCATTACAAGACACTAAAGTCATTAATACAGCTATCAATAATATTTTTTTCATAACGCTTAAAATTTAAATCTGTAAGAAAATGAGGGTAAAATGGGGATAAGACTGATTTGTTTAAAGATTTTTTTCGTTTCATGGGTTTGTTCATCGTAATCAGATCCCAGATATATATAAAACGGATTACGATGGTTATAGGCATTATAAACAGAAAAATTCCATGCCCGTTCACCCCATTTTTTTTGTTTGACAAACTCTATACCCAGATCCAAACGGTGATATGCCGGCATACGGTAACTGTTTTTGTCACCCATGACTGTAACATTTTGAGTATATGAACCATTGTGAAATTGATATTGGGATTCTTGTAGTGTAATAGCATTACCCGTACCATAAACCCAGGTTGCATTCAGGATGATATTATCTTTCAGTTTATACGTTGTTACCAGTTCTATATCATGTCTGCGATCAAATTTATAGGGATAGGTTTTTCCAAAATTGATGTCATCAAACTGACGGTTATTCCAGGACAATGTATAACCTAACCAACCTGTGAGTTTACCACGTTTCTTTTCCAACAAGAACTCTGCACCGTAAGCCTCTCCTTTACCCTGGGTAATTTTTCTTTCCCAGTCTTCGGTTTGATTGAGAAATGTTGC
>PDQD01000085.1 GCA_002747695.1 Flavobacteriia bacterium | reverse complement strand
CTAAAAGCGGATCCAAAAAAAGACCGCCGAAAAGACGCTCTAAAAACAACAGACGAAAGAACAATAATAATGATTCCAATTCATAAATACAGTCTTATTTTATTTTGGTTACTGGTAATGACCGCTTGTCAGGGAGATGTGGTTTTTAATACCTACAAACCTGTCGATAAGACCGGTTGGGGGAACGGTGAAGTCGTTGCCATAGATATTCCCGTTCAGGATACACTGTCCTACTATAACCTGTTTATCAACCTTCGTAATAATAAAGATTATCCTTACAGTAATTTATTTCTCATCACCCGGATGACTTTTCCTGACCGGACAAAAGTTACGGACACTCTGGAATATGAAATGACCGATGTCAAGGGACATTTTCTGGGTAGTGGTTTTTCAGATCTTAAAGAGAATAAATTGTTTTATAAATCACACATCAGATTTCCTCAGACAGGCACTTATCTGTTTGAAGTCAAACATGCCATGCGCCAAAGGAACAGCACCGAGGGTGTTGATCCGCTTAAGGGCGTCACCGATGTGGGGATAAGTATGGAAAAATCTAAAAAATAAACTAATTTTTAACGTTCAAAAATACCTCAATGCTTATTTTTGCGTTTAAGTAAAAAAGATACATATGTTTAAAAAATGGACTTTATACAATGCTGCTCCCAAAGAATTTAAAAAATACATTCTGTGGTTTTGGCGATTGGTCTTTGGCGGTTTGACTTTTTTGGTTTTAATCTTTCTACTGGCCGGTCTGGGTGTTTTTGGAAAGATGCCTACGTTTGAGCGACTGGAAAATCCTGAGAGTAATCTCGCTACCCAGATTATAGTACAGAAGATGAACGTTTTCGTCAGCATTCGGGTATTGATTTTAAAGGGACGATGCGTGCCGTGCTGACCATGGGGAAAGGCGGCGGTGCCAGTACCATCACACAGCAATTGGCAAGAATGCTATTTACGGGACCTAAATCTCAAAAATTAATCCCCAGAATTATCCAAAAGGTAAAAGAGATGGTCATCTCTATTCGTCTGGAACGACGCTATTCAAAAGGTGAGATTATAGCTATGTACCTTAACGAATATGATTTTCTCAATCAGGCAGTAGGCATACGTTCGGCATCCCGTATTTATTTTGGTAAAGAACCTCAGGAGCTTGAAATAAAAGAGTCTGCCATGCTTGTAGGTATGTTGCAGAACTCATCTTATTTCAACCCGTTAAAATTACGCAAAAAGGAATTGGTGACTAACAGGCGTAATGTGGTTCTCAAACAAATGTACCGTAATGATAAAATCTCTAAGGCGCTGAAAGATTCATTACAACAAACAGATCTGGGATTGAATATTCATCGTGAAAGTCATACAGAAGGGATGGCGCCCTATTTTAGAGAGTATTTAAGGCATTATATGATGGATTGGCTCAAAGATCATAAAAAGCCCAGTGGTGAACCTTATGATTTATACAGAGACGGTCTCAAAATCTATGTTACACTGGACTCGCGTATGCAACAATATGCGGAAGAAGCCATGCGGGAGCATATGGCTAACCTCCAACGGGCTTTTTATAACGAACAAAAAAATAATAAAACGGCGCCATTTGTAGATTTGACTAAGAGTGAAAGAGAAAAAAGTATTAATAAGGCTATGCGTGTCTCTGCACGCTGGCAGAACATGAAAAAAGCCGGAAAATCTGACAAGGAAATTATAGCTTCTTTTAAAAAGCCTATAGACATGACCGTATTTTCCTGGAAAGGAGAAATTGATACGGTCATGACACCAAGAGATTCAATTCTGTATTACAAGCATTTTTTACGGGCAGGATTTATGGCATTGGAGCCCCAGACCGGACATGTCAAAGCCTGGGTGGGCGGTATAGATTACAAATATTTTATGTATGATGCCGTAAAACAACAAACACGTCAGGTCGGTTCGACCTTTAAACCGTTTGTATATGCCTCTGCCATCAACCAGTTGCGTAAATCGCCTTGTGATAAGTATCCTAATACATTGTATACTATTCCCAAAGGCAAATACAACCTCGGGGAAGACTGGACACCTAAAAACGCCGGTAACTCTTATGGTGGTGAACGTACGCTTAAAGATGCTTTGGCTAATTCCATCAATGTCATCACAGCGAGATTGGTCGATGAAGTTACCCCTAATACCGTGGTAGAACTCGCCAAACGCGCCGGTATAAAATCTAAGTTGATGCCCGTACCATCCATAGGTTTGGGAACTTTGGATTTGAATCTCTATGAACTTCTGAGTGCTTACAGTAATTTTGCCAATAAAGGTCAGCGTATAGAACCCATGACCATCCTGAGTATTTCAGATAAAAACGGGACGGTTTTAGAAACATTTGTCCCTCATACCAATGAAGTCATCAGCGAAGAGTCTGCTTATGTCATGCTGGAATTGATGAAAGGGGTAACCGAATACGGTTCCGGTGCGCGGTTGAGAAGTAATTGGACTTCTAACCCTGATGGGGTGGTCACCGGTCATCCTTATAAATTTACTAATCCGATAGCCGGAAAAACAGGTACAACTCAGAATCAGTCTGATGGTTGGTTTATAGGTATTGTACCCAATCTTGTTGCCGGTGCATGGGTAGGTGGTGAAGACCGCTCGATTCACTTCAGATCACTGGGTAAAGGACAGGGGGCATCTATGGCATTGCCTATCTGGGCATTGTTTATGAAACGTTGTTATGCCAACCCCAAACTCAACATCAGTGCAGGGAATTTTGAAAAACCGGCACGTGTCACTATCAATCTGGATTGCAGTAAAGAAACCATTGATTCGATACAGACCAACAAACCTGTGGAGGAAGTTCCGGAAATTGATTTTTAGTTTTCAGGATGATTCTTTTGAGATCCACGTCGTTTTTTTTGATGCTCAATAATCACCTGTTGGTATGGCTTTCATGAGTTTGATTGACGTGTTTGGCTCAGGTTAGCTGTTTTGAGCTGACTATTGGTGATCACTTCTCGGTTAAAAAGCGTGATAAATAATACCGGATAAATATATTTTGGAATAGATTTTGCTTTAATTTACAGGAATTTAGTATCTTTGCTATCCTTTTTTCTAAAGGCTGATGGGCATACAAATACTATGACAGTTTCAAGTATGCCAAAGAATAAAACATGGGGACGACCGGTTTTGACAGCAAGGTCAGACGGACGGTAAGCATGCCGAGTAATGAAAAAGCACTCGTAAATCCCATTTTCAACAATTAAACGGCGAAAATAACTACGCTTTAGCTGCTTAATCTGAATTATAGTAGGATTCTCAAGCCAACGCTCCTGCAAGGCAGGAGGGCTAAATGTCTCTCGAAAGCCTTGATTTACGGCGTTCCCTATAGAGGCATCGTAAAAGTAAATCTAGGAAGCAGAAGCTTCGGCTGACTTCCGAAATTTTTGAAGCTAAGCCATAAGTGGGCGGTTTTTGGCCGGCTTGTGGTCTAAAAATAACCAAAGACTAAGCATGTAGAAAGCTCTTCGGTTGCTTGTTTGGACGCGGGTTCGATTCCCGCCGTCTCCACAAATTCAACTTTTGAAATCCCGGTAAATCCGGGATTTTTTATTTGTACATCACAATAGGTTCCCTATTTAAAAAACTACACCCAATCGTTAGTACTTAAAAAAAAAGTTGAAAAACGGGTTTGAACCAAGGCGGACAAAGCGTATAAAAAATCTATGATTTTTTGTTTTGTTATGTATTGCGCAGGCGATAAATATCCCTATATAATATATCCCGGTTTATTTTAAGCCATTTTCTGCAAGCAGCACTTTCCAATCCATTTTTTCAATATTATACAACATTGAATAATTAATGGATTTGACCAAAGTGTCCGGTAATTGTTTATTTAATCCAAAGGCATAAAACTGAGGATTAAACTTAATATCTATAAATTGATATTTTGACAGTGAATCTTTTTTAACCACGGATTGCAATACTGCCTGATCATATGCAATAGCATCCACCTCTTTTTTGTCCAATGCGTTGAGTGCGTCTTCTATTGTAGCGTAGGCTTTCTTTTTTGTAAAAAAGTTGTTTTTTAACCATGCATTGGTTGCAGAGCCTTCTATGGTTCCTAAATTCCTGTTTTTAAAGTCGTCGATTTTATCATGAGAATAACTGATATTGTTTACCGTGAGTGAGGATGCTATACCGGCTGTAAAACCTGAGATAATAATCACTGCTGTAAACATCCAGATGAGTGAAACAATTCTTCCGCCGACACTTCTTGGCGATTTATCGCCATACCCAACGGTAGTCATCGTTACGGCAGACCACCAAAAACCTTCCCAAATTCCTTTTACTCCCTGATGAAATTCGTCTTTGTTTTTCTTTCTTTCAAAAAACCAAATAAGAATACCGAAAACCAGAACGACAAACACCAATGCTCCTAAAGCACGCAAAAAGTTCATGGAAAAGAACGATTTGATAAAATGTAAAGATTTTTGCCAGGATGATATGTTACGCTCCAGCAGAGCAGCGTGTTCTGTATGGTACGGCGATGTAAAATTTATGACCTTATACCTTTGGGATGTTATGGTCAAAGGAGACAAACTCGCATCTATCTCATCTTTTTCAAGCGCTTGCAACAACTCATCCAATTGCATTTCTACATATTTGTACGTTAAGTTGTTTTCATGGGCAATATTTTCCCATAACCATACAGAAGGACCTGATAGTGTGCCGTCTTGAGACTTGACTACAAAAGGAGGTTCTATACAATAGGCAATGCTCAGGGTATCTTTGGGAAAAGCAGAGCTTAAAGCGGGTAAAAGCAACAATAAAATAAGTGCGATTTTTTTAGGCATCTTTCAGGACTTTAAAAGTAAACCGCAAAAGTAGTCAAAATATGTTTGTACATCCCTGACACCTGTTGACTGTTTTTTAGAGACTTGTTGAAAGTCAGATTTTGATATTTTTAATTCTTTAGTCTTTTGTCGGCTTTTAGCCGTTGGGTTACTCAAACTGTTGCCTCACTTTTCTGATGGCACAATCGTTACATTGTTTCCCATTGAAATACATTTGGGTAAAGGCTTGTATTTTGTTTTCCAGCGCTGCTTCAGTGCCGTTTTTAGAGTAGAATGTAAAATAGATTTTTTGGGTTTTATTTTTCGGGTTGATGCGAGGTGCGAAAACAGCCATGATTTTATCGTTGTAATCGCCTTTGTCAAGTTCCTCTGCGGAAAGAATTGCAAATGAAGTCTGTAGAGAATCCACATGAGCTTCCTGAAAGAGTTTGGTTTTAAAATATTGATTGTTCCTTTGTCTTTTTTCTCTGATTCTTTTCACCGTTGCTTTTTCCTTATCTGTATAAAAATAGGTCATAGATGTTTTATATTTTGAAACAGTATCATTGGTGTAATGACCTGTCAATAGATGTTTTCGGGTTGTTTTTAACCAGATATTGTAGCCATCTACTTTTTCGTGGTCAATAAATCTTTTTAAGATGGCATTCTTGTCTTGTTGAATGATATAACCCGGCATGTGGAGATTATGTTTTGAATACATATCTTCATAACTCTCAAGGTTTGGTTGAATCATAAAACTCAACGAGTCTTTATCATTTGTATAGACATATACATATGGATTTGCTGTTCTGATAGAATCTAATTTATCTGCAATGATGTTAGTATAGGTGTCATGGTCTCTGCCTGCTTTTTCTATGGCTTTGCGTATAGGGTCATTTTTCTCTTTGTAATATGCAATGATTGATTTCCCGAAAATCAGTAATAAACCAAAAGCAATAAGACCACCATAAAACAATACTTTAGTCCAATAATTACTCCAGGAAGAATCTGTGTCATTTTGACTGTCAACAAATTCCTGATACATGGGGTCGTCTTCATCGATAAATATTTGAAGGTCTATTTTATAGTCTTCATCATCACCGGGCAGAGCCACTACGCCGTTTTCATCACAATAGTTATAAATAATATGTCCATCAGAAAAGATGATTTTAACAATGCTCCATTCTACAGGAAAACCACCATCATTACTCAATGCATGATCGATCCAACCGGTATGAATTTCGGGGTCATAGATTTCATCCTCCGGATTTTTTTGTTCTAAAATATGGTCTCGTAATTCCTTGATTTTTTCTTGGTATATCATTGTATGATTATTCCTTATCAAATATTTTTAGTGTTAAACAGACTGCTATGGATAAGGCTCTTCTCTTGGGTGTAGGACTGCATCCGTAGATTTACACACGTAGTTTATTTAATCAGTCATAAACCGGTTAAATGTTTGCCAGTATTTATCCTTGTAAATGTCATAATCCAGTGCAATTCTGTTGTGATAGTCTTTTTTTAGCTTGTACAATACCTTGGATGGCTTTCTGAATTCAGTACAAGCAAAATATATTTCCCTTACTGAATCAGCTGTCTGTCTTCCAATGTTTAAATAGCCGTCTGCATCCTTTAGGTCAATCATTATTTTATCCTCAATGTCGTTGAGGAGTTCATAGGTCGGTTTATCGGGCATCCCGTTATTATTGCCGTCATAGTCTATTTTTATGACCACAATCCAAGGGTGAGAGGCTTTGCTGTCCCAATGCAATAGATCCGTATTGATCATAGCAAATAATGGAAGACCGTTGTTCAGGGTTGCTTCCAGTGCCGAATAATTATCATTGTCCGTATGATATCTGAAACCCTTGTACTTTTCTACAAACTCTTTTTCCCGCCAAATTAAAAAATCTTTGAGTTTTTCCAATGGAATTAATGCTGCTGTCGCATCTTTCGGATTAATAATATTGACATTGTCAATACTCGTCACAGAATTTAATTCACCTAGAAAGCTGTCCAATGCAAGAAAGACACCATTAGTAATTGTGTCTTTGTTTTCTTCGTTGAAGTCCTTATGTGTGATGGTAATGTCAATTTCATCCGGCATTTGTTCATGCTCATTGGCATAGAAACTCATGGTGTTTTCATCAAATTTATAACCGTTCATCTCGATTCTGTATCGGTTTAAATCTGTCGGTTGTTTAAGCGCCGTAATTTTCCAGCGATCCATTTTGGGTGCAGAATCCACCAATTCCTCAACAAATACAATATTTTTAATGACACCATCAGCCGTTAGAATCAATTCTGCCGTATCATCATTATACATCCCGGCAAGAAACCAAAATCCGTCCTTCAATTCTTTTAACTTAGGTGACAACTTGTCGAGGAATTCTTGCTCTATATTATCCCTCTCTTTGATGACCTTGTAGAAAGTCTTTTCATGCTGTAAAAACCATTGCCAAAAATCGGCGTTTGAGTGTATAGGTTGCTCTTTTTTGCGGAAAATTGATTTAAAGAAACTCATGTTTTTAATTGTTAGGAGTTTAATGCGTTGTGTTTTTTGTATGGTGTATCTCTTTTAGTAGTCCCAGCTTTGATAAGTTTCATGCTTATCTTTCATATCTTCATAGAGCCAAACCATTCTGTCCAGATACCAACTTTTGCCCAGATAGGCTAAGGCAATACCCAAAACAGCACCCCATACAGAATATGTTACGGTGGCCCATATTGCCAGTCCCATACCCGCTGAGGAAATGAGGTTAAGTATTTTATAAATAGCACTTTTATGGATGTCAGGGATGTCAACATTATCTCTGTTCAAATACACTCTTTCTCCCATAACAGATTTAGAAGCCCAGTTTTTTGTGGATTTGGGTTTCTTGAAAAATACAGGGTTGAAAAACATCCATAAAAGCGATAGTATGCCGGGAATTAAGCACCACCAACCAATCCAAATTCTACTCCAAAAAGCAAAAATAATTAGGGGTAAAACAGAGTATCTTGTCCAAACACTCCAGGGATTTGAATGCTTCAGCCAGTTCTCATCTGTGAGATTGAAAATATTTGCAATTTTCTTTTCTAATGTCATAATTGTTGGGGATTGTTTATCTGTTTTTGAAATCTGTACTTTTTATCTAATTATAGATACTCCGGTTTTTGGGGTAGCTTTCACTGTCTTTTTAAGATTAATATTTCTCAAAAGTAAGGTAATGTTGTCTTTCCCACAAAAATAATCTATTTCTCAATACAAAGTGTCTCCTGTCTGATACTCTGAATTTAGTTATATACTCTTATTTTCAGTAATATAACGACATAAAGATGGGTGTTTTCGTGATTGTAAAAATAAACTTTTTCTATGGAGTTTTTATGATTTTTCATTCCTAAAAGAGATGTAATCTCGCAAGTGAAACGTTTTAACATCAGGGGATGCTGAGTAATCAGTGTTTAAAAGTCATTGATTTTTTTGGTTCGTTTTTTTATCAATGAGCAAAGCTATTTAGAACACAATTGATCCTTTTTTTTACATATCGTCGGGTGTGTCGTGCTTTTACAGGTTAAAGCTTATTATGCTAAACTATTCTTTATCCTTAATCTCTACAACCCCATTAAACCCAATAATGCCGTATCTTTTATAGGCCTCTTTACCTGATAAGATTTGCACTTTAGCTTTTTTTGGTTTGTTTATAAGTTTGTAAAGTTCAGAAGTGTCAGGATAGTCTTCCGGAATTTTACATATTTTTCCGTTGACACAATAGATGGTGTTTTTACCAAGTAGACTATCAACTATTCTTTCTTGAACATAGGGTCTTTGCTCATCTATTAGTAACAACTCCTTTTCTGAAATGATTTTGATTGTCTTGTTGTTGAATTGGTCAATTATATTTTCAATCCATTCATCTTCCACTTTTACACCTTCCTGATAGGTGGTGTCTATAACTAATTTCAATCTGAGTAGATCATTATTTTTTTCTAAATCAAAAGTATATGTATCTCCATAGCGTAACCCTTGTGGATATATCGTAAGTTCTATTTGCTTGTCACATAATATTAGTTGATGCGATGGAATTTGTTTATCACTGTAGGTAAGGAAAGTATTTGTGTCATGTTGAGTACAATCCTGAGCATAACAGGAATTCATTAACAACAATATAAATGTAAGTAACTTAATATTTGACATAAATAAAAGGTTTTTCTTTGATATATACTTTAATAAAGTCAATATATGGTTTTTCTTTATCCCATGTGTTTAGACCCAAACCTTCAGACAAACTTTTTCTTGCAGGATTATTTTTAATGATGTCTCCAATAGGTGAGTTTATATCTAAACTTTTTTTCGAGATGTTTTCATAAAGAGGATAGCTAGCTACACCATCACCGACTTTAATAATAACATTAGCAGTAATTTTCTTCATTTTTTTTATTTCTAAATAGCCCAATCCAAGTTCTTTTTTCAATTTACCACTTTTCAATTCTTGCATCATTTCCTCTTCAGTCAGTACCAATCTGAGTTTTAAGATACCGTCATAGGCATATTGTCGTTTATACGTTTCAAGTTCATCACCAAGATCATATGTTAAGCCGGGCCCAACAGATGCTTTTCCGCTAGAGTTTTTAATTTTGATAAATTCAATTTTTCCCGTTTCGTACTGAAATGCATGCTTTAATTCATTAAGCAAATTGCCTGTTGTTCCAATATAATTAACAGTAACAGTGTCTGTTACATCATCATAAGTTAAACGAGGATTATTCTGCTCAATAATATTCAAGTCATAATTTGTGCTTGACTTTTCAAGCAATTCAATTTCCTTGAGAGCGTCTTTAAGTTCAGCAATTCTTGCAATTAAATCTTTTTTCAATCCACCTCGTGCTGTGCTCAAATCTTTTTCTAATGCTAGTATTTTTGATTTTACTTTGCTTTTTAACTCATCGAGTTTTGCTTGATTTCTTGGGTTAATCTTGTCATTTGAGCTACTTCCACCTAGTCCATCTATTTTTTGTTGGCACAGATAAAGTTCATTTCCAAGGTTTAATGGGGTGTTTCCCTGCCATTTTTGGCAACTAACAGATTCAGTACAAAATATGGCATAATCAATAGCGCTTTTAACTTTTTGAAAAATATTCATAATTTTTTTAATGCTGACAATAATGAGTTATATGCAAATATACACTTTTCTCGATAGAAAGAGTTTTCCATCTTAAACTCTGAGTTTAGTTATACGTCATTGTTTTCAGCAATAAAACGGTATAAAGATGGATGTTTTCCCCAAACCCTACACCTCGTCAGTTTTTAAAAACTGTTTTTGGTACAGGTTTTTATACACCCCGTTATCTATAGCCAACAATTCTGCATGGCTGCCTTCTTCTACGATTTGTCCCTGATCCATCACCAAAATTCTATCGGCTTTCAGAACGGTTGCCAACCGGTGGGCAATGATGATAGATGTACGGTTTTCGGTAATGGCGTCTAAGGCATGCCGGATCAGTTCCTCGGAGTGTGTATCTACAGAAGAAGTGGCCTCGTCCAGAATTAATATTTTGGGATTACTGACATAGGCTCTTAAAAAAGCAATGAGTTGGCGCTGACCACTACTCAACATAATCCCCCGTTCATGCACATTGTAGTCATAGCCTTGAGGTAAGGACTCTATAAACTCATGTACGCCTATGGTTTGTGCCGTATCGATGATCGCTTCTTTGGAAATATTGGAGTTGCCCAAAGTGATGTTTTTATAAATACTGTCCGAAAACAGAAAAACATCCTGTAGCACTATAGCAATATGATGGCGCAGTGAATTCAAGTCGTAGTCCTTGATGTCAACATCATCGATCAACAGTTGCCCTTGTGTGATGTCATAAAATCTGGTAATCAGATTGATAATGGTCGATTTCCCCGCACCGGTAGACCCGACTATGGCAAGTTTTTCGCCGGGTTTTATACAGAACGACAGGTGTTTTAGAACCGTTTCATCCGGGACATAATTAAAAGACACATCAGAGAATTCTATTTTCCCTTTGATATGATCTGCCGGAATAGTCCCTGTTCTGGGCGTGCGTGCATCGGTATCTAAAATTTTAAACACCCGTTCGCCGGCGACTATGCCCATTTGAATCGTGTTAAATTTATCGGCGATTTGTCGCATAGGCCGGTAGAGCATTTGGGTCATCATGATAAATCCTATGATTTCACCGGCTTGCACTGAAGAATCAGTTGTGGCTTGTAAGCCGCCATACCACACCAGTAGTCCTATGGCAATAGACGACAGAATTTCAACGACCGGAAAAAACACGGAATAGTACCAGATGACTTTGATATTGGCATTTTTATATTTGGCATTGATTCGTTTAAAGTTTTCATATTCTATTTTTTCCCTTGTAAACAATTGAATAATACTCATACCTGTCAGGCGCTCCTGTACAAAACTGTTCAGATGTGCGATTTGTTTACGTACTTCCTGAAAACTTTTTTTGATGCCCAATTGAAAGTAACGGGTAAACCACAATAATACCGGTAATATGATCAGGGCAATCAAGGTCAGTGACCAATCTATGGCGAACATGGCAATCAGTACCACGAGCATTTTCAACAGATCTGACACAATCATAAATAACCCCTGACTGAAAAACTGGGCAATCGTTTCCAGGTCATTCACTACCCGTGTCACCAACCGGCCAACCGATGCGTGATTGAAATAGGCCATTCTAAAGTGAATGATGTGTTTAAACACCTGGTAGCGGATGTCTTTGATGATGTGTTGTCCCAACCAGTTGGCGCTGTAAACAAATACAAATTGGAACAGCACTTCAAGCATAAGTATGACAAGCATCAGAATAATCATGGTCAAAAGACCACTTTCCTGCCTTGGGGCGATATACCGGTTGACCGCTTCTATCAAAATCAAGGGTCGGGCAGTAGCCAAAAAGGATAATAACACAGCTGTAATACCCGTCAGGACAAATGGCCAACGGTAGCGTTTGGCGTAACTGATGATACGCCTGAACACTTTAAGGTCAAAGACTCTTCCTGTGGTATTGGTGTTGTTGTCCGGCATTAATCGAGTTTGTCGTATAAAATATGATGTAAAAACAATCCGTGTGCCGGGACAGACAAACCTGCCGCCGAACGGTCTTTTTTGCGGATAATTGTCTCAAAATCCTCTACACTTATTTTTCCGGCGCCCACTTCCAGTAAAGTGCCCACCACTGCGCGTACCATATTGCGTAAAAAACGGTTGGCCGTAATGGTAAAAATCAGGGTGTTGTCCTGTTGTGTCCAATGGGCTTCTGTAACCGTACAATTATAGTTGGTAACGTCTGTTTTTGACTTGGAAAAAGACTGAAAATCCGTATGGGTCAAGAGTTTTTGAGCAGCTTTGTTCATGGCTGGAACATCATAATGACCATGAGATATTTGCCAAACCGTTTCCAGGGTAAACGGGTTTTTACCCAATAAAATATAGTATTTGTAAGTGCGGGTTAAGGCGTCAAAACGGGCATGAAAGTCTTCATCTGTGGCTATAATGCTGTCAATCACTATTGTTTTGGGCAAAATAGCGTTTAATTGATAGGTCAGTAGTTGGCTATCCTGAATTTTATCGGCGTCAAAATGGGCATAATACATGGACGCATGTACACCGGTATCTGTACGGCCACAACCCACAATAGGTGTAGGTTTCCGGAGCAGCGTTGTTAATGCCTGTTCTATGGTTTCCTGAACCGTTACAGCATTGGGCTGGCTTTGCCATCCGTGAAAATCAGTGCCTTTATAAGCGAGTTTTAGGGCGTAACGCATATTAACGGGTTGAGTGTTTTTTGTTGTGTTGATGGTCAGACTTTAAAGTTCAAATTATTCTTCCGGTTTTATATCCTTGACATTGAGTTGTATGGTTTTAATGTCTTTCCAAACATTTTCCTGCAATGTAAAAACGGCTTTAAACGTTTGTTTGACCAAAGGTAAGGATTCCCCTTGACCAAAGGCAATCCCATTGTAAGTTTTGGGATTAGCCCCTTCTACGATACTCAATTTTAAATGGGAATGATCCTGACCTACGGTTCGGCTGTAGCCGTTATCTCTCAGACCACTTGCCATAAATACCGGTCGCATATTTCCGGGACCAAAAGGAGCCATTTGCTCTATAATCCTGTAAAATTTATGGCTGATGTCGCTTAAAAACACCTCGCTGTCCACTGTGATTTCAGGTTCCAGATCTTCCGCTTTTATAGAGGATTTCACGGCATTTTCAAAAGCATGCCTGAACTTATCCAGATTTTCAGGTAAAATTCTTAAACCGGCAGCATATTTATGACCACCAAATTGTTCAATATAATCTGAGCATTGTTCCAAAGCTTTATACAGGTTAAAACCCTTGACAGATCTGGCAGAACCTACCAATAATTCATCGTTGGCTTTGGTCAGAACAACTGTGGGTCGGTAACGGTTTTCGATAAGCCGGGAGGCGACAATTCCTACGACCCCTTTATGCCATTCCGGGTTGTAAACCACTGTAGAAAATTCAAAATCTGATAACTGTTGCTCTATCTGAGACAGCGCTTCACCGGTGATATATTGATCCAGAGATTTACGTTCATCGTTGATGTCACCTATGGCTATCGCCATGGTTTGAGCCTGGGTTGCATCGTCAGACATCAAAAGATCCACAGCATAATGGGCGTGTTTTAAGCGCCCTGCAGCGTTGATGCGCGGGGCTATCTGAAAAACGACGTCTGTAATACTCATCCGGTCTTTTTGCAATTCAGATTTTAAGGCTTGAATACCTATACTCGGTTTCCGGTTAATCACTTGCAAGCCGTAGTAAGCCAACACCCGGTTTTCACCTGTAATCGGTACTATATCGGCCGCAATACTCGTGGCGACCAGATCTAAATAACTTTTGAGTTCTTCAACTGGTTTTTCCTGTGCCCGGTGTAAGGCTTGTATCAATTTAAAACCAATACCGCAACCGCTTAGTTCTTTATACGGATATCCGCAGTCTGCCTGTTTGGGATTGAGGATAGCCATAGCTTCCGGCAGGACATTCCCCGGTGTATGATGGTCACAAATGATGACATTAATACCGTTCTTATTGGCATAAGCGATTTTGTCAACAGCTTTAATCCCACAATCCAGGGCAATCATCAGTGTGCAGTCATTGTCATGGGCAAAATCAATGCCTTGGAAAGAAATTCCGTAACCTTCATTTTCTCTGTCGGGGATATAGGTGGCGACTTTGCCACCCAAAGATTTCAGATATTTTGCCATAAGCGTGACGGCTGTTGTTCCATCCACATCATAATCCCCGTAAACCAAAATATGTTCTCCTTGTTCCAATGCCTTGAATACGCGTTCTACCGCAGTAACCATATTTTTCATCAAAAATGGGTCGTGCAGGTCCTTCAAAGAAGGTCTGAAAAAGGCTTTGGCTTCATCATAAGTGGTGATTCCTCTTTGAATCAATAGCTTAGCCAGTATGGCTTCCACCTTGAGGGCTTTGGCCAATACGGCAACTTTTTTAGGATGAGGTTCAGGTTTTAAAGTCCAGCGCATATCATCTGTGAATATATGCAAACTTACAATTTTTTCCGGCAGTTGTTAACCCGGATACCCCTTTGACTCATCAGGAAGTAGTTTTGGTTTCCTCTGTTGTTACATAGGCTCAATCCCTTCGAAACTTACTTGTAGAGCTATACAATGGCTATGAATTGTATAAAATCCCGTATGATGTCAATCTTATGCGACGTATTCTGATTTTTGAAATCTAAGGTTAGAATTATTAACGTTTATAATACTTGCTCTTTAGATAGATTCTATGGCTAAATCTAAAAACAATTATATTTTTGCTCCCGATACGATTTTAACCCATTCTTTTGTGATGTCAAACCCAATTCATATGTCTCCATCATCCAATTACAGTTTAGAAGACTTCAAGGAAGGTCAGCTTTTACTCATTGACAAGCCGCTGGGGTGGACGTCGTTTCAGGTCGTCAATAAAGTAAGATGGCTAATCAGAAGCCAGTATAAGATTAAAAAAATCAAAGTGGGACATGCGGGTACTTTAGATCCGTTGGCGACAGGTTTGCTCATCATCTGTACGGGTAAAATGACCAAACAAATTGACACGTATCAGGGTTTACCCAAAACCTATACCGGTACATTTGAAATAGGTACGACAACTCCGTCTTATGATAAAGAAACTTCAGTGGATCGGCATTATCCTACAGCGCACATTACTGCAGAATTATTGGAGCAAACACGTCAATCTTTTCTCGGCGAACAGGCGCAAACGCCACCTATTTTTTCAGCGATTAAAAAAGAAGGCGAGCGACTTTACAATATAGCCCGTAAAGGTCAAATGACTGATATTCCTTCGCGTCAGATTAATATTCATGCGTTTGAACTCACTAAGTCTGACTTACCGTTAATTGATTTTAGAGTTCGTTGCAGTAAGGGTACTTTTAT
>PDQD01000084.1 GCA_002747695.1 Flavobacteriia bacterium | reverse complement strand
CCGTTGATTTCATCGCCTTCACCGAGATCAGTGCCGCCATGACGGATAGAAACGTATTTTAAACTGCCGGAATTGTCAGTATCATCAGTACCGCCGTATGAGCCATATTCATCGCTTGCGGCAATACCTTCGATGTTGAACTCAGTAACATTTCCTTCAAAAGAACCGGTGGCTTTACCCAAAATGATAAGTCCTCCCCAAAGACCGGTGTCAGCGATACTTAAATTAGTCCCTGACGTTTGATCCAAAGCGATATTATCATTGATACTGGTGAATATAATTGGGGCGTCTGCCGTTCCTTCTGCCATTATTTTGGCTCCTTTTTCAATAATTAAAGCAGATGCTAAAGTCCCTTGACCTTCTTTTCCTTTGATAATAGTTCCCGGTTCAATGGTTAATGTAACCCCATCGGTTACAACCACATGTTTCTCAATAACCCAGATTTGATCATTGGTCCATGTTGTGTTCTCTGTTATTTTACCGGTAACAATATGGGCACAGTCTCCACAAGGGCCTCCACAATCAATAGCTGTTTCTCCTTGGTTTTGAATCCCGTCTGAACAAGTAGGCTCTTTTACATCTTCAGAACTACAAGAGCTTATAAATAAACCAAATGTTATAGCAAATAATGCTGATGAGATTAATTTTTTCATGTTTAAAAAAGTTAGTTTTGTTTTTAAATTCAATAAGTGATAATCAAGTTGTGTGTCTCACAACTCACCGGGGCAAAAGTAGAATCTATGACCATAGAGCGTGTTACCTTATATTTATGATAAAGCTATGGTTTGATAAAGTTGCCGACTGTGGATACATTAACTTAATATAAGAATAAACAGTCATAAAGGCTTAATTCTGTTGTGGTTGACGTAGGTGAAACTTTGTTTAAGAGGCTTAATTACTGCGTGCTATGTTAATTAATTGTTATCACATAACAATTTGCTAAAAGTTTCAGTATTTTTGAGGGGTTATTCAAACCTAAGCGTGATGAAAAAAAGTGACATCAAAATTTTACTGGTAGATGACGAACCCGATATTTTGGAGATTGTGGGGTATAATTTGAGCAATGAAGGCTATGATATTTATACTGCAACCAATGGTGTAGAAGCCATCAAAGCCGCTCAAAAACATCATCCGCATATGATTATACTAGACATCATGATGCCCGAAATGGATGGTATAGAAGCCTGTGAACGATTGAGGGAAAAAGAAGCTTTTAAAGATACAATCATTGTGTTTTTTACGGCCAGGGGTGAAGACTTTTCCCAATCTGCCGGATTTGACGCCGGTGCGGATGATTATATTACCAAGCCTATTAAGCCCAAGATACTTTTAAAAAAAATTAAAGCTCTTTCCAGACGGCTCAAAGAAAATAAAGAAAAAGACACCACCCTTGAGTTAGGTAATCTTATTATTGATAGCGGTGCTTATACGGTCCGGATTGACGATAAAGTAATTCCACTGCCCAAAAAAGAATTTGAGTTGTTATACTTACTGGCCGGTAGTCCCGGTAATGTTTTTAAGCGTGAAGAAATTCTCAATACCGTCTGGAGTAATGTTGTCGTAGGCGATCGTACTATAGATGTACACATAAGAAAATTGAGAAAAAAATTGGGTAACCGTTATTTTAAAACCCTGAAAGGAGTCGGTTACAAATTTGTATTGGGTACCGATGAAGATTAGAAGATCATACTCTTTTGCCCTGAAAACCTCATTTTATGTGGCTGTTATTGCGTTAATCTTATTCGGTTTGACGGGTTATGTGTTAAAGCTGCATCTGCCAGTAGTATATATCATTGTTTTTGGCATTATTATTTACGGTGTTTCATTTGTCATTATTCAATACCGTATCGAGAAATTTATCTACCAAAGAGTCAAGAACATTTATCAGGAAGTAGCCCTGCTCAACATCAAAGATTTGAAAAAAGCCCGCATCACTTCTGATATGGAAACACTGTCTAAAGAAGTACAAAAATTTGCCCATAAGAAACTGTCTGAAATAGAAAACCTCAACGAACAAGCCCAATTCAGGCGTGAGTTTATGGGAAATGTGGCTCACGAGCTGAAAACGCCGTTGTTTTCCATCCAAGGCTATCTTTTGACTCTTTTGGATGGTAATGTAACCGATAAAAAACAAAAGAAAAAATACTTGAAACAGGCGGCCAAAAATGTGGATCGTTTGGTAAACATTGTTGAGGATTTGGATTTTATTTCTAAAATGGATTCTAAACACTTGCATCTCAATATTCAGGAGTTTGATATTGTGGAACTGACCAGAAGTGTGTTTGAACTGAAGGAAATTAATGCCCAACAGCATGCTATAACCTTGGATTTTGACCGGGAATATTATCCTATTTTGGTTTATGGAGATATGAAACGTATAGAACAAGTATTGGAAAACCTACTGACCAATGCGATAAAGTATGCCAAAAAGAGCAGTGTTTGCCATGTGAGTTTTAGTCCAATAGATCATCAAAAGATAAAAGTTTGTGTCGAAGACAGTAGCGAAGGTATTGCTCCACAGCATTTATCCAGAATATTTGAAAGATTTTACAGGGTAGATTCCGGCCGTTCCCGGCAAGAAGGTGGTTCAGGGCTTGGGCTATCTATTGTCAAGCATATTATTGAAGCGCATGGAGAAGAGGTAAGTGTCGATAGTACGATAGGTGTGGGCTCCCGGTTTTGCTTTACACTGGAACGGGTAAGCCTCTAATCAGCCTGTTCAGAAACAGTTATAAAAAAAATCGTGCTGCCATTTCAAATAGCAGCACGACTAAAGTACTAAATAAACTATGGTTACCGTAATCGATCTACAGATTTTACGAGGTTATCGTCTTTTTTGATAGTGGTATTTGCCAAAAGCAAAAACACTACCGAAAGCCAAGGAATCCAAACCCCAATACCCTTCATTGAATCTATGGATAATGATTCTCCGGATACTTTGTATAGATAAAAAACTAATAAACCAAATAACAATAAGTTTAATATTATATTGACACGGTTTAACCGCATTTGAAATAGTCTGTTTTTAAAGCTCAATAAACTTATAATAGCCAATAACCCCACAAGAACGAAACCGGCTACTATAATGATTTGAAACATGTCTTGAGTGGCTAACATATCCCGGAAATTTTGACTGTTTTCATCAAAAGTAAACCAGGAAAGAAACCATCCCGGGATAGCCGAGATGATAAAAGCTATAAATAAATATATGGTCTGAATACGTTGGATCATATAAAGTCTATTGAGGGGCAAATATAAGGCAATTAACTCGCATTTTTGAACTCAAATTAAAATTTTATAACCAATCATGTAAAGTTAGCATTTTTGATAAATGACAAATATTTTTACAGTGTAAGTTGTAAATGTCTGTAAAAATGAATTTTACTGCGAAAGCCAAGAAGTCTAAAGAGTTTAACCTGTCATTTACCGTATATCTCATTGTATTTTTGACTATCTTTGTACTAATCTTTATTCTGAGAATAACAACTCTAAATTTATAATTATGTCAAAGGTCGTCGTTTTAGGTGCGGGTATATCCGGTCATACAGCTGTTGCTTATTTGAGAAGGTATTTAAATAAATCGCATGAGGTTGTCATGGTTTCTCCTAACAGTAATTATCAATGGGTGCCATCTAACATCTGGGTAGGGGTAGGCTTAATGACTCCGGAGCAGGTGAAATTCAAATTAGCCCCTGTGTATAAAAAAATGGGGGTTATTTATAAGCAGGCAAAAGCTACGGCAATTCATCCCGAAGGCGATGCAGAACACGCCCAGGGCTATGTGGATATAGAATATGTTGCCGGTGATGATAAAGGCAAAACAGAAAAGGTTACGTATGATTATCTGGTCAATGCTACCGGTCCCAAACTCAATTTTGGTGCTACAGAAGGTCTGTCATCTGACAATCATACATATTCCGTGTGTACGTATGGTCATGCGGCACATGCTTGGGAAGCCTTGCAAAAGACGTTGGAAAAGATGGAAAAAGGAGAAAAGCAGACCATTCTGGTAGGTACCGGTCATGCCATGGCAACTTGTCAGGGTGCTGCCTTTGAATATATTCTCAATATCGCTTTTGAAATCGGTAAACGCAAGCTTACTCATCTGGCTGATCTGTGGTGGATTTCCAACGAGTATGAGCTCGGTGATTTTGGTATGGGAGGTGCTTATATCAAGAAAAACGGTTATGTTACCCCGACCAAAATATTCGTTGAATCAATCCTTAAAGAATACGGTATCAACTGGATTAAAAGAGCAGGAGTATATAAAGTAGAAAAAAACAAAGTGCATTATGAAAACCTAAGGGGAGAAATGCACACCAAGGAATTTGATTTTGCCATGCTAATACCCGGCTTTGCCGGTGTAGGTTTGAAAGCCTATGATAAACACGGAGAAGACATCACCGGTAAAGTTTTTGCGGCTAACGGTATGATGAAAGTAGATGCAGACTATTCCGGAAAACCTTATGAAGAATGGCTGGCTTCAGACTGGCCGTTGACGTATCAAAGTCCTGTTTACAGTAATATGTATGCTTCAGGGATTGCCTTTGCGCCGCCACATGCCATGTCAAAACCTATGCAAAGTCCCAACGGTAGAAAAATATTCCCTACACCGCCCAGAACCGGTATGCCCTCTGGGGTTATTGGTAAAATTGTGGCTCAAAACATAGCTCATCGTATCAAAACCGGTAAAGAAGAGCATCCGCATACTGCCTCTATGGCAAAAATGGGTGCCGCCTGTATTGTGTCTGCAGGCTATGGTATCCGAAAAGGTCAAGCCGCTGTTATGACTGTAAACCCTATTGTTCAGGACTGGGAAAAATATCCTAAATGGGGTAGAAATCTCCGGGATACCGTAGGTGAAGTTGGTTTAGCCGGTCACTGGATGAAACTCTTTATGCATTATATGTTTATGTATAAAGCCAAAAACAAACCTTTTTGGTGGTTGATTCCCGAATAATTTTAATCAATTAAACGATGTAAACGCCGCTCTCTTAAAACAATAACACGAGTTGCCGGAGCGCCTTAACTATTTAGAAAAAGATTTTACTAAACCCTATCGATTATGCAAGATAAAAGTAAAAAAATAACAAAACCTTATACAAATTTGTCTTACGGCACAGAACCAACGCCTACTGTAAGGTTTTTCAGATCATGTTATATCAAACAAATATTTGAATTTTTCAGACTTAATCTGAAAATCATGCGTATGGTTGCCGGAGGACATTCATGATGTTTTGACTCAGGTTTAGAACCAATAACCGAATTTTACTGTAAATATCGGATCATTCATCCGGGGTGCATGTGCTAAAGTAACTTTGATGGGTCCTGCGGGTGTTTTAGCGCCCAAAAATACACTATAACCGGTATGTGTATCTTCAAAAAGAGCAAGGTCATCAAGGATGTTATCTTCCACTCTTGCCGCTTGCCCGGCAACACCTATAAAAGCATTTTTATAAAATTCATATTTGATATTTACTCCTGATTTTAAATAAGATTTGCCGCCTATATGGGCGAAAGGATAGCCATAAAAACTTCTGAAGTTTTGCAGTTCATTATCCTGACTACCTCCCAAATGAAAATCAAGGTATGGATGGGTATTGTCAGAAAAAGACAAACCGGCTTCTGATTCTACCTGAACAGAAAAATGTTTACCCAATGGAAAAGCATACCCGAATAGCAATTGGCCTTGCATATAGGGTTTAAAAGGAATCAAGTTATTTTGCATCCCCAGAAACCAATGACCTAAAGCCTGAAAAGTAAAACCGGTTTTAGGAAACATTCTATGATCAAAAGAATCATACTTCATATACCCGTACAAACTCTCTACATGCATCATTTCAATGGTTCTTAAATACTGCGGGTTTTTATTCTTAGCCCTGATTAGCTGATGTTCGGCACCAAAGCCCGTGGCAAAATTATCCCGGTAAACAAATTGAAAATTCAGCTTATTTGTGAAGTTGCTGTAACCAAGGTTGTTAAAGTTGTTTTCAGGGGCAAAAGTTGAAAAGCTTTCGTTAAAATTGGCATTGTAATCAAACCTTTGGAATGTCGATTGAATGCCGGTACTTAAATTGATACCATTGTCAATAAAATAATGGATATTATACCTGAAATTTTCACCGATGACTGCATCAGCCGACAAGAAATCATTCCCAAAAATTAATCGCCTGCTCGATAAGTTGACTAAGATTCCGCCTTTAAATAACTCGTCATAGGTTCCCCCTATGCGAATATGGGATAAAACATCATTTTCCACCAGGTCAACATAAACACTTCCTTCGCCACCATCCATAACGACCCTGTGTTGGACTTTGGAAAAGTTATCGGTCGCCCAAAGCCGGTCTATCCCGTTTGATAATTCCTCAAAGGAAATGATTTTACCTACTTTCAATTGCATTTTATCCAACAAATAGCCATTGTTGAAATTTTTACTGCCGGAAAATTGGATGCTTTTGACAATAAAACGATCTAGAATAACAACTTTTGACGTTGGTTTTTTTGGTCTGTGTTGTTTTTTGGCGATAGCCTTAAGCTTATCCATATGGGTTAAAGCAGTTTTATAGCCTAATTCAATAATAGAATCCAATTGATCAAAACTAAAAGTATTGTATTGATCACTGACGGGATTTATATAGAGATTGACCTTGTTCTCTTTTGTGAGTGTTTCGGGAGTTATCATTTGGTAGCTGACCATTTGCTCTAAAATCTTAACCAATGATTGTAATTCTTCTTTTTTATACAAGTTTTTTGACCCTACATCAACGCCTATAAGATAATCAGCCCCTAAACTTTTAACCTCTTCAACCGGAAAATTATTGACCAACCCCCCATCAACCAGTAATTTTTGGTCTATTTGAATAGGTTTTACAACTGTAGGGTAGGCTGCACTGGCACGAATAGCTTCAGAAAGATCCCCATGATTCAGAATGACTTCTTCACCATTTTCCAGATTTGTAGCTACGCATAAAAAAGGGATAGGTAAATCGTTAAAATCTTTGATGTCACTCACGTGTTGCGTGTATTTGGATACTTTATTCATGATTTGAACTCCCTGAGTAAAACCTGAAGGTAAAGACAGTTCAAAATTCTTTACAGGCACTTCGATGACGTATTTATCATCATTTTCTTTGATGTGAAAAGGTTTATTGGATCTGCTGATTTCTTCATCCATATAATTCTCAAAGTTCAAGTCGTGAGCAATGTCAATAATCTCTTGTGCACTATAACCGGAAGCATATAGTCCGCCTACGATAGCTCCCATACTCGTGCCACCTATATAATCAACGGTAATTCCGGCTTCTTCCAGAGCTTTGAGTACACCTATATGGGCAAACCCTTTAGCACCACCACCACTAAACACCAGACCGACTTTGAGATCTTTATTGACGGTTACTTCCTGAGCTTGATTTGACAAGGTTATTAAGCCCATTAGTATGATTAAGAAATATATTTTTTTCATGATGAATGATATATTATTTAATTCATAAATCTCAACACAGTGGGTGCTGTTATTTATTCTTTTCTTTGAGCTCTCTACTCAGTTGGATACGTTTTAAGAAATAATACATAATAGGGACTACAATCAAGGTTAGGAAAGTCGCAAAACTCAATCCAAAGATGACTGTCCATGACATAGGTCCCCAAAAGGCTGAATTATCACCACCCAGATAAAAATTGGGTTGAAACTCTGTAAAGAGTTTCAGAAAGTCAATATTTATACCCAAAGCCAGGGGTAATAACCCGAGAATAGTGGTCACAGCAGTTAGTAATACCGGTCGTAAACGGGTTTTACCTCCTTCTACAACACTTTCGTTGAGGGTTTCTAAATCCCCGATTTTATCCTCAGCAATACCTTTGTCTAAACCTCTGCGTTTTAAGACCAGATTGGTATAATCTATCAATACAATAGCATTATTTACCACAACACCTGCCAGAGATATGACCCCCACCATAGTCATAAGAATCACAAATTCCATTCTGAAAATCAATAACCCCAGTAGAACCCCTATCATACTCAATAGTACAGAGGTAGAGATTATTACCGGTGTAGAAATGGAGTTAAATTGCCAAACAATGATAAAGAAAATAAGCATAATGGCAATGAGAAGGGCTTTGGACAGAAAAGCCATTTGCTTAGCTTGTTCTTCTTGCTCACCCGTAAATGATATTTTCAAGGTTTTAGGAATGCTGTAGTCTTTTAACAGTCGCTTGATTTCATTGTTGACTTCTGTAGGATTGTAGTCGTTGAGTACATTGGACGAAATGGTAATTAACCTTTTCGTGTTTTTACGCTTTACCGAACTAAAAGTGGTGGTGTTTTCCACATCGGCTACGGCAGAAACAGGAATCTGGATGATTCTACCGGAACTTTGACTACGGAAAGTAATCAATTGGTTTAACAATGCACTCTTGTCATAGCGGTACTTGTCATCAAGGCGAATGTTGATAGGATAGTCGTCATCTTTATGCTTGAAAGTTGAAACCTCTTTACCGTAGATTGACGTACGTATGGCATCACCTATTTGGCCGGTTGACAAATTAAGACGTCTCGCTTTTTCCCGGTCTATATGAATAATGAGCTCTGGCTTATCCCGTTCCACATCGAGGTTTAATTTTTCATAACCGGCAACACTGCTTTCCTCAATATGCGTTTTAATGTTATTCGCCCATTGTATAATTTCATTGTAATCTTCACCACTGACTTCTATACTGATAGGAGCCCCGGTAGGCGGACCGTTATTAGGTTTGTCAACAACTATTTTTACGCCGGGATACTTGCTGGCAACTTCGCGAATTTCTCCCATCACTTTGGTTGTGCTGACCCCTCTTCTGAATTCAAAATCTACAAAATCTATTGTGATACGGGCTTTGTTTGGTGTCACATTGGATCCTGAACCCTGATTAGGGGGGGCAGTCCCTTTACCCACCTGACCGATAATAGAATTGACTAAGAAATTATTGCCGTTGACCTCATATTTTTTGAGGTGTTGTTCAAAGTCTTTTTCTAATTGCAATGTCAATTCATTGGTTTTTTCTATATCCGTTCCCTGAGGATATTCTATATAGACATACACGTGTTTAGGAGGTGTATTGGGGAAGAATAATGTTTTGGGTGGGAACATACCTATCATAATTACAGTAATGATAAGCAAAGCAATCGTACCACCAAAGACCAGATAAGGATTAATACCGCGCAGAGAAAAACGCAAAGTTCTTTCATAAGAGGACTCTAAAGCGGGAACCAACCTGTTTTGGAACCACTGTGTCGCCGGTGTAAAAAAGAAGGTGTTGACAGCTCTTAAAACGCCCAGAATAATACTCAATAACCCCAGAGCATTAAGGTATTTGTTGGACAATGAAAGTCCGGCAATGATCAATGCTACCCCTACAATGATAAACAGACTGGCATATAGAATGATTTTTCGGGCATTGACTTTTTTCTCTTTCAGTCTCATGTACAGAGAGGTCAACATGGGGTTTATGATTAGTCCTACAAAAAGTGAAGAACCCAAAACGATAATGAGAGTAATAGGCAGATATTTCATGAACTCACCTATCATACCCGGCCAAAGAGCCAGTGGAATAAAAGCCGCTAAGGTTGTTGCTGTAGAGGCGATAATAGGCATTGCCACTTCTCCCACACCGTATTTTGAGGCGTCTTTGAGGGAATAACCCTCACTGCGTAAGCGGTAAATATTCTCTACGACGACTATCCCATTGTCCACAAGCATACCCAGTGCCAGGATCAAACCAAATAATACCATCATATTAAGTGTAACCCCCATGATATTGAGCATAACAAATGACATCAGCATAGACATCGGTATCGCAATTCCCACAAATAAGGCATTGCGTAAACCGAGAAAGAATAGTAGTACCAATACGACCAGTATAACTCCCATGATAATACTGTTTTCCAGATTGAGTACTTGTTTTTGGGTCATACTCGACTGGTCATTGGTAATAGAGACAATAAGATTCTTTGGGAAAGTCTCCGCTTGAGCTTTGGCGATGATAGCTCGGATTTTATTAGAAGCTTCAATCAGGTTTTTACCGCTTTTTTTCTTTACATCCAGCATAACCACCGGGTTGAGGAATTCGCGGGCATAACTGGTGCGTTCCTGATCTTGAAATTTTACAGTGGCAATGTCTCTCAGATAGACGATGTTTCCACGTTCCTGCTTGACGATAATATTCTCTATTTTTGTCGGGTCGTCAAACTCACCAATGATTCTCACATTGCGTTTGAGATCATTTTCCAGGATTTCACCTCCGGAGACATTCATGTTCTCAAACTTAATGGCGTTCTCTATATCCCGGAAACCTATTTTTGATGCTTGCATCTTATACAAATCAATGCTTACAGCTACTTCCTTGTCCTGAACACCCCGGATATCAACATCTGTAATCTCGGGTAGTTTTTCTATTTTTTCTTGTAAATATTCCGCATAATCATTGAGTTCATAGACTGAAAATTCTCCGGACAGATTGATATTCATCACCGGCATCATCTCAGAAAAATTGAGCTCCATAACCGAAGGGTCTGCGGGGAGATCATTGGGGAAATCAGGGTCAGATTTAGCAATATCAACCTTGTCTTTGACTTTTCTCAGGGCCTCTTCGGGGGATACACTAAAATCAAATTCTGCCTGAATAAATGAAAAGCCTTGAGCAGAGGTTGAGTTGATTTTTTCAACGCCTGAAATGGAATTGATTTCATTCTCTAAGGGTTCTGTAATGAGTTTTTCAACATCTACGGCAGAGTTCCCCGGATAGACGGTTGTAACAAATATTTGGGGTACGACAATTTCAGGAAAAGACTCACGAGGCATGCTCCTGTAGCCGATAATACCACCGGTAACCAGAATGGCAATGATGACGAAAACGGTCATCTTGTTTTTGATGGCCCAACTCGATAGTGCAAATTCTTTATTTATATTCTCGCTCATGTATCTTTATTTTTCAATGGGTTGATATGCTAATGACTTATTGACCGTTTGACGATTGTATAGAAATCTGATCGTGGTCTTTTAAAAATCTTCCGCCTTCTGCAACCAGTGTATTACCTACTGTCAGTCCGCTGGTCACTAAGACATTGTTGTTGTATTCTTCACCCAGCTCTAACAGGGTTTTTTCTACACTTGTTTTACCATCATTGTTAACGACTTTGAACACATAGGCTTGTCCCTCTTGATCCATTTGAATGATTTGTTTGGGCAGAACGATACCTTCAGTAGAAAAATCATTGATTTTCAAGTCTGCTAACAGATTAGGCTTTAAGTCACGGTCACGGTTGTTGAGGTTGACTTTTATTTTAAAGCTGCGATTTTCAGGATTGATATAACTTCCTACTTCATTGATTTTAGCATGAACCTCTTTGCCTATGGCGTTAAAATTGATAATGACGGGTGTACGTCTTTTGATGGCTGTAAGGTAAGTTTCAGGAACTTCGGATTCTACATACATTTTACTGAGATTAACTAACCTTAGAATAGGCGTAGAAGAACCTGCCATTTCCCCCTTTTTAGCAAAAACTTCATCAATAACACCGCTGTATGGTGCTTTTAAGGTCAGTTTTTCAAGTTGCGAATTGAGTGATTTCAAGGCGTTTTCAAGTGCTTCCTTTTGAGATTTAGCCTGTAAATATTGCATTTCAGAGCCTATTTGTTGGCTCCACAGACGCTCTTGACGTTCAAAAGTTGTTGTGGCTAGTGCCAATTGTACTTTGAGTTCATTGATTTTGTTGACAATGGTTTGGTTGTCAAACTGTACTAAATGTTGTCCGGCACTTACCCGCTGTCCTTCGCGTACCAAAATTCCGGTAATTGCTCCGCCCATTTCAGGTGTAAGCACAAGGTTTTGATCAGAAGACACCTTGCCTTGTATACTGATATAATGCTTAAAGACCGTATCCTTGACATCAAAAACCGTGACTTTTTGGTGGTTTTTGGTGGTTTGTAGTTGAGCAATGGCATCATCTATGGCTTTCATGCGTAGACCCAAGCTGTCAAGCTGTTTGGTCAGCACGGCTTTTTCTTGTTTGAGCTGTGATAAATCAGAAGAAACGTCATTGCTTTTTTGGTCTTTTTTACAAGCAATTAAAACGCTTATCAAAATGATGCTGAGGATTATTTTTTTCATGTGTTTATCTGTTTGTTTATCTGTTTTTACTTCAGTTGTTTGCCTAGTGTTTCTACTTTTGTCAGCCATTGTTGACGTTTTTTGTCTGTGGATTTAATGACTGAACCAAAATACGTTTGTCTGATGGGTTTTAGCCCGCAAAATTTCAAAAAATGCTTCATCTGTTTCCCACCCGGATTTTTTACAATCCAACGGTAATACAATGGTGGTGCATCCATCGTTGAAATGATATGTGCGGTCTTTCCGGTCAAAAAAGACTCCCAGTCTACCCTGTAGGGATTTTCTTTGTATTTAAAAGCAAATCCGGAGGTAAAGACCTGTTCAATAAAGGCTTTGACGAGAGCAGGTGGCGTATACCACCAAGTGGGATAAACCCATACCAAATGTTGCGCCCATAAGATGTCTTTTTGAAGAGCCTTAACCGCTGTGGAATCTTCTGTTTTGTAGTCTTGCTTGAAATATTCAGGCAGTTTAAGGTCCGAGAGATGCAGGGTTTTGACCCGTGCATTAGCGGATAGCGCACCTTTAGCATAAGCCTCACAGAGTGCCAAAGAGAGACTTTCTCTTTTGGGATTTCCGTTGATGATGAGTATGTTTTTCATGTGCGTTTGCCTTAATGTGATTTATTGACCCAATGCCGTATCCAAAGCCGCTTTTTTATTGATTAAATCAAATATAGATTGTAAATAGGCTTGTTGTTTGCTGTACAATTGGTTTTGAGCATTACTCCAGTCAAAACTACCTGAAATTCCTTCGTAAAACTTGATGCTCTCTTTGCGTTCTATACTTTCTGCAAGTTTAAGGGCTTCTTGAGCATTGCGATACGTGTCTATTGCACTCTCATAGTTGAGTTTAGCGGTTTGATAAGCCAGGTTGAGTTTTTCGGCTGTTTCAAGCTGTTTGCGTTTTGATTTTTCTAAGTCTATTTTGGCTTGTTGCACTTTTGCCCAACGTTTTAAACTGCTGAAAACAGGAACCTTGAGTTTAACCCCAAATACGGAACTGTCCAGCCATCTCTGGTCTTTGTCCAGAAACGTAAAAGTTTCACTATTGGCTGTTATACCGTAGTTTAAAAAAGTCGCTAGTGAAGGTAAAGCCTTACTTTGTTCAAATTTTACCAGAAGTTCTTTGGCGTTGAGATTATTAATGGTCATGATATAATCAATGTGATTGTACAAGTCAAAGCTGTTATCCGGTAGTAAAGATGTATTGTAGGTGTTGGCAAGAGCCTCCAATGTGTCTGTTAATGCTATGTTTTCGCTGATAGGGATTCCCATGGCGTATTTGAGCATGTTCAGGGTGTATTGTTCCTGGCGCTCCATGGTTTTCAATTGATTGACGATGGTATTTAAGGTCAGTGCCAGTTGTTCTACACTTTGTTCTTCTCCAAAACCGTTTTTAACGATTTCACGGGTTTGGGCTAAGTTTTTAGACACATTGTCTTTGTTTTTGTTGAGGATTTTGATCCCTTCACGTGCCATAAGAACACCGGCATAGGCATTGATAACCCCTTCTTTGACGGCAATTCTTGTTTTGCTTTTGGCTATTTCACTGATTTTAAGAAAAACCTTAGACGATTGTAAGCCTATGATATAAGATCCGTCAAAAATCAATTGTGTCAGGGTGGCGGAAGCACTGACGTTTTGTTTAGTACCGAATGAAACTTCTGCAAACTCTCCGGGTTGCCCCCCAAAAAATTCAGCGGGAATAAGCTGTACCGGTTGTTTTAAAAAGTTCCGGTAATCTGTTTCTGCGTTGATTTGCGGTAAACCTATAGTCGTTGTTTCCCACACCCGTTTCTTGGCAATGGCAATATCATCTTCGGCATTGCGAATAGCATAGCTGTTCTGTTGGGCATAGTCTATAGCTTCTTCCAGACTAAAGTTCCTTTGACCTTGAGCCATTATCGTGAAAGGCATTAAAAACGCCAGTAGTATGATGATCTTATAGTTCATGTTCAGATAAATATTTTTCCAGAGTATTCAAACCCTTAGGGGTAGCAATCGCTCTAATGTGATAAATAGTATATGTAGTCATTATTTGGGCAGGTTTATAGGCTTCAGAAGAGAAAATGTCGTAATCTTTTATGGCACTCATGCCGGCATAATAAAACCTGGCAATAATATCCTGATGGATGTCTTCTCTATAATAACCTTGTGCAATCCCTTGTTTAAGGTTTTTTTTGATGGCGTTGGTAATCAACTCAAACTTTCTTTTGTAAATCTCCTCGTAAACTTTAGGAAAGTATTTTTTCAATTGGTATTTAGGCGCATGGTTTTCTTTGAAGTGTTCATTAAAAATCAAAAGACTTTCAAAGAGGGTTTTTATGGGGTTGTTACTATTTTCATCGGCAATCAAAGTGT
>PDQD01000083.1 GCA_002747695.1 Flavobacteriia bacterium | reverse complement strand
ATTATTACTTCCCATGCTACTACTGCCATCAATAACCAAAACGGTTTCTGTAGAGCGATCATTATAACTGCCTTCTACTTTGAGATTCACTTCATAAGTGTTACACAAATTTTTAACAGGATAGACTGTTTTAGACAGTGTCAAATAATCTTGCGCATTGACTTGATTCGTAGCTAAAAGCACTAACATCATTGGCAAACCCAATACGTAGAACATTGGCATACGAAAACGCGATAAATAATACATAAAATTGTTCATACTTGTTATATTTATTAAATCTGTTTATTTGTTTTATTCAAGCATTCTGAAGTAGTGCTTAAACATAACTAGTTTAATTAATCTATATCAACATTTAGTGTGTTGACGACAATAAACTAGTGTATCGTAATGTGGAAAATTTTTTGGGATGTTTTTTTTCATAATTAATATGATTGAATTAAATATAATTTGAGCAGGGGAATTACAAAAGTTAACAATGATTAGCTTGTATAACATCAAACTCAAAGACACCCATTTAAGGTGAAATTATAATTCAACTCTTACACAAAGAACTCAATCAATCAACAAAATAATAAAAAAATAATTAGACTTACAAATTTTAAGCGACTAATTTACAACAAAACAAACTTTTATGTTATCAACGTTTTGATTTTAAAGTCATTTTCACTTGACAAAAACACATCAAAACACCTGATCAAAAAAGCTGGCTTCATAGGACAAAACCGCCATTCCCTCTACTAATACGCTCAGTTACTCAATTAATGTTTAATGCATTTTTCAACCGTAAACTTATAAAAAAATAATACCTTTATCACCTCATTTTTTTGACATAAAATGTCACTCATTATTAAAATCTTATGTACAATCACCATTAGATTAACTCAATTTGTTAGAATCTTATAGACATTTATAATCATTTTCAATGAACAATCAAGTTGTAAAAAAGCAAATTATACTTAACAGCATCGCGTTTGTCAAAGACACCTTAGAACAGGCGGAAGGGGGACATGACTGGTTTCACATCAAAAGAGTCTGGCACAATGCCCGGTTAATAGCCAAAGCAGAACAAGCCGATTTGTTTATCGTAGAACTCGGTGCATTACTGCACGATATTGCCGATTCTAAATTTTATAATGGTGATGAAAGCATAGGGCCACAAAAAGCCAGAGCGTTTTTAGAAAGTCAAATGGTTGATGAAAAGAGTATCAAACATATAGAACAAATCATCAAACATATTTCATTTAAAAACACACTTGACCCTCACGCAAAGCCTTTTTCTTCCATTGAGTTGCAAATCATTCAGGATGCTGACCGGTTAGATGCCATAGGCGCTATAGGAATTGCCAGAGCTTTTAACTACGGTGGGTATAAAAACAGAAAAATATTTGACCCTGACATCCCTGTCAATCTGAATATGTCCAAAGAGACTTATAAAACAAGTGAAGCCCCTACCATCAACCATTTTTATGAAAAACTGTTATTACTAAAGGACATGATGAATACCAAAACCGGACAACGCATGGCTGAAGAACGCCATGAGTTTATGCTTAAGTTTTTGGAGCAGTTTTACAGCGAAGTGGGAAGTGAGTTCAGACATGAGATGTAAGCCTGAAATCGGATGAATTAAGCGTTGAGAATTCAGAATGCTAACAGCCAAAGACTAAAAGCTAATAACTTTTATAGACTGACACCAGAAAGCCAAAGTCAGGATTCAGCAGTTCACAGTTAAGTATCAGGCAATAATGGATCAAGCGTAAAACTCAACCCCTAACCTCAACAACTAAACCGCTTACAGTTTTTTCTTAACCGCTACTTCCTGATAAGCTTCAATTACATCCCCTATTTCTATAGTATCAAAGCTTTTGATTTGCATACCACAGTCATAACCTTTGGATACTTCTTTGACATCGTCTTTAAAACGTTTTAAGGAATCTAATTCTCCGGTATGAACCACAATACCATCACGGATGATACGTACTTTGGATTTTCTGTAAATTTTACCGTCAATCACCATACAACCGGCAATATTACCCAACTTGGATACTTTGAAAATTTCCCGTATTTCGGCGTTTCCGGTGATTTCTTCTTTAAGTTCAGGCGACAACATACCTTCCATGGCATCTTTGACATCATTAATGGCATCGTAAATAATAGAATAGGTACGTACATCAATTTCTTCTTTATCGGCCAAGGCTCTGGCAGTACCGGCAGGTCTTACATTGAACCCAATGATAATGGCATCTGAAGCCGATGCTAACAACACATCTGATTCTGTAATGGCACCTACACCTTTATGAATAATATTGACCTGAATTTCATCAGTAGACAGTTTCTGTAGCGAACCATATAAAGCTTCCACAGATCCATCCACATCACCTTTTAAGATAATATTTAATTCTTTGAAGTCACCCAGCGCAATACGTCGTCCTATTTCATCCAGAGTAATATGACGTTGCGTTCTAACACTTTGTTCACGTTGTAACTGGGCACGTTTGTTGGCTATTTGTTTAGCTTCACGTTCATCCTGGAAAACATGGAAACGGTCACCCGCCTGTGGCGCACCATCTAAACCGAGTACAGATACCGGATCTGATGGACCGGCTTCTTTAATATTGTTACCCCGTTCATCAAACATCGCCTTGACTTTACCACTATAACTACTGGCCAACATATAATCACCTATACGCAAGGTACCACTTTCTATTAATAATGTAGTGACATAACCTTTACCTTTGTCCAACTGTGCTTCTATCACCGTACCACCGGCTAATTTGTTAGGGTTAGCTTTGAGTTCTAACAGTTCTGCTTCCAGTAATACTTTTTCCAAAAGCTCATCAATACCTATACCTTTCTTTGCTGAGATTTCTTGTGATTGGATTTTCCCTCCCCAATCTTCTACCAAGAGATTCATGGCGGATAGTTGCTCCTTGATTTTATCAGGATTGGCTTCTGGTTTATCTACTTTATTGATGGCAAATACAATAGGCACTCCGGCTGCTTGCGCATGACTAATGGCTTCTTTGGTTTGCGGCATCACAGCGTCATCAGCGGCAATAACAATAACCACAATATCTGCTACCTGACCACCACGAGCACGCATAGCAGTAAAGGCTTCGTGACCCGGTGTATCAAGGAAGGTTACTTGTTCTCCATTTTCTAATTCTACCCCATACGCCCCTATATGCTGTGTTATTCCTCCGGCTTCACCGGCAATCACATTGGCTTCACGAATATAATCCAACAAAGAAGTTTTACCATGGTCAACATGCCCCATGATGGTTACAATAGGTGCTCTTGGTTCCAAGTCTTCCGGCTTGTCCTCTTCTTCCTGAATGGCTTCCTCCAATTCTGCACCAATAAATTCTACAGCATAGCCAAATTCATCTGCCAGAATAGTCAAGGTTTCAGCATCCAATCGTTGGTTCATAGTTACCATAATTCCTAATGACATACAAGCGCCTATCAACTCGTTGACCTGCTTATCCATCATGGTCGCTAATTCTCCGACGGTCACAAATTCTGCAACTTTGATCACTTTACTTTCCGCCTCTTTTTGCTCCATTTCCTGCTCAGACATTTGTCTGTGAAGGTCACGTTTTTGTTTTCGGTATTTTACACCTGAAGACTTCTTACTCTTACCTTGTAATTTTTCGAGTGTCTCCTGAATTTGTTTTTTGACTTCTTCCTCAGTGGGTTCTTGTTTGACAAACCTTTTCTTACCTGAACCACTACCTCTACCGGACTGATCTTTGTAGTTATCCTTTTTCCTTATACGTTTTCTTTTTTTCTTAGCCGTTTTCTGATCGTCCTTTTTAGTATCCTTAGTCGTTTTGGATCTTTTTGGTTTTTCAAACTTAGACAAATCCATTTTTTCTCCCGCAATCTTAGGACCGGCAAGTTTTTGGTATTTTGTCTTGTAAAGTTGCGGTTCTTTAGGCGCTTCTACCTCTTTTGTTTCAGGTTGTTTTTCCGGTGTTTCAGGAGTTATTTTATCCGGTGTTTTTTCAACTTTCACTTCCGGCTTTTCCGGTGTTTTTTTCTCTACAGGTTTTTTAGGTTTTTTCTTTTCAAACTTAGAAAGGTCTATTTTCTTGGGCACCTCTTTTTTAGGCTTTTCTACTTTTTCCACGGGTTTAACAACCTCAGGCTCCTTCTCCTCTACTACAGCAGGCTCAACTTCTTGTTTGGGTTCTTCCTCAGTTTTGACCTGAGGTTTACTGTCTTCAAAATCGAGCTTACCTACAACTTTGGTTTGTATTTTTTCGGCTTCGGCTTTGATAATTTTCGCCCGTTTTTCCTGTTCTAAACGTTCTTTCTCAAGTCTCTCTTCCTCTTGCTTCTTGCGTATGATTTCCAGCTCCTTTCTTTTTTCCTCACTCACTTCACCAGACGCTTCTTTACGTTGACGATCCGTTTGGAAAGCATCACATAACAGGTTATATTCCTCATCAGATATCTTTGTCGTAGGTCTTGCCACAACATCAAAACCGTGCGTAATTAAGTATTCCACCGCTCTTTCTAAAGAGATGTTTAACTCTGATAAGACTTTATTTAGCCGTTTTACTTGTGCCATAGTTTATGGTTTGTAGAGTTATTTTAAACTCATTTTAATGTTCTTATTGGATCGACAGTCATCGGCTGTCAATTCTGTTTTATTTTCCTTTTCACTATTTTGCCATACAACTCATCGTACTTCCAAAAGATTATGATGAATAGTTGATTGAATACAGGACTATCTTTCAAATTCTTCCTTCAGAATGCGTTGAACTTCTATGATAGTTTCTTCCTCCAGATCTGTACGGTTGAGCAGGTCAACGACACTTTGATCCAGAACACTTTTGGCAGTATCTAATCCCACCCGTTGGAATTCCTCTATTACCCAAGCTTCTATTTCATCATTGAATTCTACCAATTCTACATCTTCGTCGTCAATGCTCTCACGTTGCACTTCTATATCATAGCCTGTCAGTATGCTTGCCAACTTGATGTTTACCCCATTTCTTCCAATAGCTTTGGATACTTCTTCCGGTTTCAGGAACACTTCTACATGACCTTTTTTTCCATCCTTTCTACCTTCCTCAGGATGTATCTTAACAGAGATGATATTAGCAGGGCTTAAAGCACGCTGAATAAATAAGTTCTCATTTTTGGTATAATTGATGACATCAATATTTTCATTACCCAATTCTCTTACGATCCCATGAATACGGGAACCTTTCATACCTACACAAGCTCCTACGGGATCTACACGTTCATCATAAGAATCAACAGCAATCTTAGCCTTTTCACCCGGAATACGAGCGACACCTTCTATAGTAATCAACCCTTCAAAAATCTCGGGAATTTCCTGTTCAAATAATCTAACTAAAAATCCGGGGTCTGTTCTTGAAAACAAAATATTGGGTTTATTTCCTTTGAGCTCCACAGATTTTATCACGCCTTTGACACTATCACCTTTTCTGAAAAAGTCAGATTTGATTTGTTCGGACTTAGGCAGAATTATTTCATTACCATCATCATCCAAAAGGATCACGGCATTATGTCTTATATGATGAACCTCTGCCGTAAACAATTCTCCTTCTAATTCTTTGAAATGTTTATACGTATTTGAACTGTCGTGTTCAAAAACTTTTGAGACGAGGTTTTGACGTAGCGCAAGAATTTCTCTGCGTCCCAGAGACGAGAGTTTAAACTCTTCCGGGACCTCTTCACCTATTTCAAAGTCAGGTTCTATTTTACGAGCATCGGTCAATGATATCTCAGCATTGGGATCTTCCACTTCATCGTCTGCCACTACAATACGATTGTGCCAAATCTCCATATCCCCTTTATCCGGATTGATGATAATACTAAAGTTGTCATCATCCCCAAATCGCTTTCTTAATATATTGCTGATGACTTCCTCCAGTATAGCCATGAGCGTCACACGATCAATGCTTTTATCATCCTTAAACTCCGAGAATGATTCAATAAGTGCTAAATTTTCCATGATCAAATTATGAATTGAAAACTATTTTTACTGTTGCTTTTGTTATGTTATCCAAACTTATCGTCTCTTGTTTTGTCACTGTATGCTTGCCTTTTCCTATAGGTTTGGGCACTCTCTCTTTATATGTCAAAACTAAAGCGTCATCCTTGACTTCAATAAGTTTTCCTTCTACTTTCCCATCAAGCGTTTGAACTTGCAACAAACGGCCAATGTTTTTATTGTACTGTCTGGCCAATGTCAAAGGCTTTGAAATATCGGGTGTAGTCACTGTCAACGAAAAATCTTCTGCATCTCTGTCCAACTGATTTTCTATATACCGACTAACTTTCATACAATCATCCAGATTGGCGCCCTGATCTCCATCTATTTCTATCTGAATATCATTGGCAGCGGATAATTTACAAGATACTGTAAATAAATCCGGACGCTCTTGAAGCACCTGCTCTATATATTTTTCTATGATTTGTATATTCATTATTCGGCAATAAAATAGGGGACTCTACGTCCCCTTCTCTCTAAACCTTTGATTTTTACGGTACAAAGATAGTTTTTTTATCCACAATAGACAAATAAAATTAGAAGACACCCATAAACACCAAAACAACTCATAAACAGATACTTATGAAAATCAGCTTATTTAAACATATTCCAAATTCACGATGATAACTATCTAAAACCCCGTTCATAGAACGCTTATCCGTGTTTCTGCACATGGTTTTCCGGCAAACTTTTCAGAGCCGCATCTGCCTCAATTATAGTCTGATTAACCCAATAATTCTCATCTATTACACAACAGTTATCATACAGAAACTATCGCCGCAAATCTCTTTCATCTGACAAACAACATCAATTCCAACCTCATCAACAAAGAATTAATAACGAATAAGGGTTAAATATTACATTTTTTTAGTAACTTTACACTGGTGTCAAGTCTATAAAACATTAGTTGTTTTTGATTGACAATAATATTTTATCGCTATCTCTAAATCTGATTCATTATGAAACGTATTTTAGTTCCCGTAGACTTTTCTGAACAAGCAGAACACGCCATCAAAACAGCTGCGCAGATAGCACGACTGTCTTATGGCAAGATTTATCTATTACATATGATTAGCCTTCCTTCTAATCAAACGGACATTGAATTTTCTTCCAAAGCTAACAATCCGGCTAAAATATTATACCTAAGAAAAATTCACGAACGTTTTGATCAAATCATGAAAGCCGATTACCTGAAAGGTATAGAGGTGCAGGAAGAAGTACGGTTTCACAAAACTTTTGCCGGTATCATTAATTACAGCCGTGAATTGAATGCTGATTTAATCATCATGGGCTCACATGGCGCCACCGGACTCAAAGAAATGTTTATTGGTTCCAATACAGAAAAAGTTGTACGTAATTCTGATGTACCGGTATTAGTCGTGAAAAAAGGCATTGACATTAAGAACATCAACAAATTTGTATTTGCTTCTGATTTTTCTGACAATATCAAGCCTTCATTTGGACGATTTTTAAAGTTTGCATCAAAGTTTAATGCTGAAGTAGATCTTCTATTTGTCAATACAGTTCACAATTTTGAAACAACTCAAGATACTGCTAAACGTTTACGTGAGTTTATCTTAGAATTTGACATGCCTAAACACACCTTAAACATCTATAACGACTCTTCAATAGAACGCGGTATTCTCAATTTTGCCAAAGAAGCAAACGCCGACATCATCGCTCTGAACACCCATCAACGCAGTGGTTTGTCCAGCATGTTTAACGACAGTATAAGTGAAGATCTCGTCAATCATGCTATCAAACCTGTCGTAACCTTTAAACTCTAAGGCATTTTACATCTTACCCGAGAACGACAGAACTATTGTCTTTAGCATAAACTCACACTATTCAAACAATAGTCAAGGACTTTGACCCCACAGCTCAAAGTCCTTATTTTTGGTGTTTTTCTGAATATCTTATAGTATATTCGCTCTTTATAACAATGATTTAATCGGCATTACAATGTCTGTATTCCAACTTAAACAATTCAACGTCAATCAAGCTGATGTTTCTATGAAAATAGGTACAGACGCCATGGTTTTAGGTGCATGGGCACCGGTCAATAAAGCGGAAAGTATCCTTGACATAGGCACCGGTACAGGTATTCTGGCGTTAATGTTAGCGCAACGTTCAGATGCTTTCACCATAGATGCCGTAGAAATAGATGCCAAAACCTTTGAAAGAGCAGTAGAAAACTTTGAGCATTCACCCTGAGCAGACCGGTTATTTTGTTACCATGCGTCTATTCAGGAATTTGCAGATGAGATCGATGAAACTTATGATATCATCATCAGTAATCCGCCTTATTTTGAGATTAACCAAACGACTGACATCACCCCCAGAACAACAGCTCGTCAAACCCATCACCTCAATCACAGCACTTTGCTAAAAGTAACCAAGCAGTTACTCCACCCCAATGGAAGTTGTGCTTTTTCATTAGCATTTCCCTCAGAACAACCGTTGATAGCAGAAGCCGAAAACTTAGGATTCAAAGTGCATAAAATTTTACGGATGAAAGATAAAGCTGACGCCTTATACACCCGCAGTTTTTTACAACTGGGGTTTGAGGATAAACCAACCCAAACAGAGACCTTGGTTCTTAAAGAAGACAATGGCGCCTATTCCTCAGATTTTATAGCCTTAACCCAGGCATTTTATCCTATGTTTTAGAATGGATAATTGATACCTATATTCAACACCGGTCTTTTTAACGCATCAAAATTGAACCATTGTTCACCATAAGGCCTGTAAGGTTCATAAGTTTTAAAGCCCAAATCAACTCTTAAGACCAAAAAGCTAAAATCGTAGCGTAAACCAAAGCCACTCCCAACAGCAATATCTTTCAAAGAACTCAAACCTTTAAACCTGGCTTCTTCAGTAACCAGTGAAGAGCTCGAAATATCCCAGATATTCCCGGCATCGACAAAAACAGCACCTTTAAAACTCTGGTAGAGATTGAAACGGTATTCCAGATTGGTTATAAACTTGAGGTTACCTACATTAAACTCTAATCCGGTATTTTCTGACCCGGGTCCCAAATCATAAATTTTCCAAGCCCTGATATCATTGGGCCCTCCTGCAAAATAACTACGACTGAACGGAATGAGCGTAGAGTTACCATAGGGCACTCCTATCCCTAAACCGGAACGGAAAGCAATAACATTTTCATAAGGTAACTCCCAGTGTTTGATAAACTCTAAATCCAGTTTAACATATTGAGCAATATTAATTCCCAAAAGTTGCTTATCACCAGTGATAGATGTACGGTTACTCAGAGCACTTGTCAGCAAACCCGAAGATGACAATCTGGCTTTAAAAAAGGAATAATCCAAGTCTTTATACCCTTCCTGCGTGTTGTGGGTATAAGTATAGGTCATTGCTGGCACAAAAACATCTTCTGTAATGATGTAGTAACGTTTTCTTACATTCTGAACTGTGGCGTAAGCCTCAGGGTAGTCACTCTGAAAATCTGAATCACCCAATGCCATATTGATAAAATCCAACGGGTCACCCATACTGTAATCCGGAAAATATTGGTTATTGATGTTGACTAATTTATTAAACTCAGATGAATAGGTTTTAAAAAACGAATCAACATTGAGATTTTTAATGAACTGAGCATTGATAACTTCCAAAGTATGACTGTTTTTCCTGTCCGGACTCCAGTTGTAAGAAAAGATACCCGTAAAACGCTGTTTATCCAAGCCTATATTTTTCTGAAAACTTGTCCCCAGAGATAATAAAGTTTCGGGAGAAACATTCTGAAAAAAACTTGGCTTAATTTTAAAAGGTAAAACCAATCGGGGGAACTTTAAGGAAGCGTCCACCCCCATTTCCCAAGCGTTGAAAAAAGGGCCGTTATAAGCTGAACTATTGACCAATGAACCTTGCAATGACAACTTAAAAAGTTCATTCCCCTTAAAAGTATTGATGTTTTTATACGAGAAAATCCCTGAAAAACTGAAAGGTTTGATATTAGAATGCGAGGCTTCATTTTCAAGTTTAAACGAATGTTTACTTTTTGGAGTCAGATAGATGTTAGCTGTCAAAAGATTTTCCTCAGTCTCTTCATAATTAAACCTGACCGATTTAAAGTTATTAATACGACTCAGATGTATTCTGGTTAAATCCAAAGATTTATCAGAGTAAGGGTCACCCGGTTTGATAAATATGTTTTGGATAAAGTGTTTAGGTTTGTAAGGAATTCTCTTGGGCGCATAAATATGAAACCCGTCATAGGTAACACTGTCTTTATAACCATTAGTCTTATAACTCAGATGTGAATCAGTATAGATGTTGACCCGGTTGATGTACGAAATTTTATAAGGCTTATCCAAAATACTGTCTTCTTTTTCATACAAAAGATTGGTAATATCCAGAATAACATCAGTCTTATGGTCGGCTTGCGTCGAATCAATTTCTCTAAAGTTAATCGCATATTTTTTAAAGTGATAAACGCCTGCATTTCTAAAAATTTTGGTTAAGCGTTCAGCTTCGTTCTCAAAATTCTTTCTATGATATTGCTGACCACTTTTTATGTAAGAATCATCTGCATTTAGACGGTAAATAGAATCCAATACCGGTGAGGCTATTTGAACTTTTATACTGTCCAAAAAATAAGGTTCACCTGTTTTGACACGATAAAGAATCTTACCTTTTTTAGCACTGACCGGTTCTACCTCATAACCAACCTGAGTATTAAAATAACCGTAATCTTCAATCATTTTGGTTTTGAGATTGGCAACACTTTGCGCTATCTTTAAAGTGTCGATAATAACCGGTGCTTCGCCGTTTTTTATAGCCCATTCACTCAAGCGTTTTTGAAAATTTGCATACCCCATCCCTTGCTTAAAAGAAAAAACTTTAGAAAAAGTATTGGAAGGATCGTCAAACTTGTCGACCCGTTCATACCACTTTTGCATATAGTTCAAATTGGTCATATTGTACAACAACAATTTAAAAGGCAATCCAAACTTAAGGTTAGGCTTATGTACGACGTAACGCTTCAATTGCCATTGGTCTTTGGAGTTTCCATCATTAATTTCAATTTTATTTTTGACCAATAAAAGCTCATGGTCATTGACATGTTTTGTTGTTTTACAAGAAGTCAACCCTAAAAACAGCAGTAATAAAGACAGAAATATTGTAATATTGTATCTCACAAATCAAAGGTTATAAAAAACATTCAAAAATACACAATTGTATGTTATCAAAAAACGAGATTAAATTAATAACGCGTTTGCAGCAAAAAAAGTACCGTATACGTACCGGGTTCTTTATAGTCGAGGGGGTGAAAAATGTCAACGAATGCATCAACGCCGGCATGACTATTCAAAACATCTATGCAACCGATAATTATAAGGCTTCTGAAGGCTCCATTCCCGTTCAACGCATATCTGACAGCGATCTTCACAAAATAAGTGCTCTAACCACCCCTAATGAAGTGCTGGCAATTGTTGAAATACCCGAAAGACAACCTATAGAAGACAACGGCTTAATCTTGGTCTTGGACGGTGTAAGAGATCCCGGAAATCTGGGTACAATCATCAGGTTATGCGACTGGTTTGGGGTCAAGTCTTTAGTTTGCTCTCAAGACAGTGTAGATTGTTACAACCCTAAAGTCGTTCAGGCAACTATGGGCAGTATAGCCCGCGTCGGTATTTATTATTCAGATTTAGAGCATTTTTTGAGCCAAACTACTTTACCTTTGTTTTTTACTACCATGCAGGGAGATAACCTCTACAAAGTACCCAAACCTGAGAACGCCGTTATTGTCATGGGAAGCGAATCACACGGTATCAGGCAACCTTTGTTAGACATCAGACATCAGGCAATCACTATACCCCGCAGGGGAGATTCAACTATAGAAAGTTTAAACGTTGCTACTGCTACTGCAATTACTATTAATGAATTTTGTAAATTTTAATTTCAAATCATCTCAAACATGAATGTACAAAAAGTAAACACACATATTGTCAACTGGTTAAAAGACTATGCACAACAAGCACATGTCAACGGTTTTGTCATAGGCATTTCCGGCGGTATAGATTCTGCAGTTACAGCCAGTTTATGCGCTCAAACAGGCATGGAAGTCTTATTACTGGAAATGCCTATTCATCAATCTGAAAGACAAGTCAACAGAGGCAGGGAACTGATTAAAAAACTCCAAGACGACTATCCGGGTGTACGCGCTCAGGAAATAGATTTAACCCAGACATTTGAAACCTTTATCAAAGCTGTTCATAAAACTGACAATGCAGACAAAGTCGCCTTGGCTCAGGCTAACACACGTGCCCGTCTGCGTATGACAACTCTTTACTATTATGCAGGTCTGCACGGGCTACTCGTTGCCGGAACCGGAAATAAAGTAGAGGATTTCGGTGTGGGATTTTTCACTAAATACGGTGACGGCGGTGTAGATCTCAGTCCTATTGCAGACCTGATGAAATCTGATGTTTACGCCTTGGCCAAATACCTTAATATCCCACAATCTATTCAGGAAGCCGCTCCCACAGACGGCTTATTCGGCGACAACAGAACTGATGAAGACCAAATAGGCGCCAGTTATGACGAACTGGAATGGGCTATGAATTATATTGCTGCCAATAAAACCGAAAACACATTGACGGAACGCGAACTATTTGTTCTTGAACTTTACAAAAAACGGCACAGACAAAATCTACATAAGATGATTCCAATACCCGTATGTGAAATACCTGAAAGTTATAAGTAAAATACAGTAGCTTAGCATACGCGCTTATCCTATCCCGGACAGCTAAACTTGTTTTTGTTGACAACAAAGTCCTTTGAAATCAAAGCAAAAACGACTATGGAAAACAAGACTTTACAAGCCATGTTCGACACATCTAAAACATAAAAAAAATCCCGCTCTGATCAGAACGGGATTTTCAATATTGTAATAATAAGACCTAAGCTAAGCCATTGACATGTTTTGTCAATTTTGACTTTAAATTAGCTGCTTTATTGTCATGAATGATATTGTTTTTAGCAATTTTATCAATCATAGAACAAACTTCTTTAAGTTTTGCTTCAGCTTTGACTTTATCGGTCATCTCACGTAAGTCACGTATAGCATTACGTGTAGTTTTATGCTGATAACGGTTACGAATACGTTTTGTCTCGTTACTTCTTATTCTTTTTAATGCTGATTTATGATTAGCCATAATTCTGTTTAAATAATTCTCGATTTCAGAACTTTTATTCTCATCCCAAAATCACTTTCTAAATTCTATCTTCAACTTAGTAGCCCGTAGGGGAATCGAACCCCTCTTACCAGGATGAAAACCTGGCGTCCTAGCCGATAGACGAACGGGCCAAGATTATTTTTTCTTTCTAAAGCGAGTGCAAAAATACATATTTTTTTTTATCCACAAAATATTTTGAGAATATTTTTCAATAACAACTTTCTAAATGGCTTAAGTGTGTTAATCCATAAGTTTATCAGGACATTTATACCAAGGTAATGTTCCTTCAAACCTCATCATATCGGGAAACATCCCCTATCCTATGATCATTATGGTACAAAATATTCATTTTTAAACAATGATTTGACAGCTAATACAGCCCCATTTTAATTTCAACACATCTATTACCCTCTCGCTAAAATTAATGGTTCTATGTCCTTATAAACTATTAAATAGCCTGTCTTTTGATTTGATTGTTTAATTTAGTTTTAAAAACAATTGAAATATAAATTAAATAGTCTAATTTTGATTTAATAAATATTCAAACGATTAATATATGCCAATTAATATAGCCGTAGTCATGGGAGGCTACTCTTCTGAATACCAAATATCACTTAAAAGTGGTGCTGTTGTTTGTAAGCATCTGGATTCTCCTAAGTACCAAGTCTTCCCTATACATATTTTAAAAGACAAATGGGTCTATGTTTCAGATGACAAACATGAATACCCTGTCAACCGGTCAGATTTTTCTATTGATGTCGATGGCATGCACATTACTTTTGATGCTGTATTTAATGCCATTCATGGTCACCCGGGAGAAGACGGTGTTTTGTTGGCCTACTTTGAGCTGTTAGGTATACCTCATACATCAGATCATTTCTATAAAATGGCACTGACCTTTAACAAACGGGATTGTTTGAGTGTCTTAGATGCCTACAACATACCGCATGCCACCTCTTATTACCTCAATAAAGGGGACAATATTGACATCAATGATATTATCCAAAAAACAGGATTACCTTGTTTTGTAAAAGCTAACAGAGCAGGATCCAGTTTTGGGGTGTCAAAAGTCAAAGAAAAAAGCAAACTTATAGAGACCATTAATTACGCATTCGAGGAAGATGATGAGGTATTGATTGAAGAGTTTTTAAACGGTACAGAAGTGTCCGTTGGGGTCATTACATACAAAGGAGAGATTCGGGTTTTACCATTGACAGAAATTGTATCGGAGAATGAGTTTTTTGATTTTGAAGCTAAATACCTGGGTCAATCACAAGAAATCACACCTGCACGTCTCAGTGATGAAGAGACTGAAAAAGTAAGACATTTAGCCAAGAAAACATACAAAGCTCTAGGCATGAAGGGTATAACACGTAGTGAGTACATCTTTAAAAACGGCATACCACACTTGCTTGAGGTCAACACTGTCCCGGGATTAACCGAAGCTAGTATTTTACCCCAACAAGCCCGTCATGAAGGGATTTCTCTTGCAGAACTATTTGGTGATATGATAGAAAACACCCTCCACAAAAAACGCCGTTGATATTAATATCAACGGCATTTTTTAATAAACCTCAATTCGGTTTATAGTTTTTTAATCTTTTGAGGTTATTAATCTCT
>PDQD01000082.1 GCA_002747695.1 Flavobacteriia bacterium | reverse complement strand
CAACTGAGCTTGGGAAAATGCCTGAGCATTGACTTTCAAATGATAGCCCATAAACAGACCTATCAACAAACTACCGAGAATATTAACTAAACCCGTACCATAAGGGATGCTCTCCTTGTTGAGTAGCAAACCAATGCCATAACGCGACATACTACCTAAACCACCACCTAAAAACACCATTAGAAATTGTTGAATATTCATATCTCTTTGCTACTCCTAAAAAGGAAATTTTAATGTTTATATTTTTTAAATCCGCACAATATGCTTACCAAGTTTTAGGCTCTAAAAAATTTTAATGCAGAACTACTTTACCGGCATCATTGCCATTCCACTTACCGGTAATCACCCCTTTTTCTAAAGTCATCAGTCCCGGATTGGCTCTGATGATTGTTTTCAGAGTCGTTTCATCCGTGTAAAGCATGTCAAAATTGAGGTTGTACTCAGACTTTAAAACTTCAAAATCATCCATAGCCGAGGCAGACAAGGTATAAACCAGATAACCATTGGTCAAGGCCTGATCTGCAATGGGTTTTATCTTTGCAAACGTCCCATGATTAGCTTTACTTAAATCATAAGCAACAATTAACAGGACTTTATCAGCAGATAAAATAGTTTCCGTCAGGTCTTCTTCTTCATTTTCCAAAATGAAATCATGAATAAGGGCAATCCCTGTTTCTTCGTCGTATTGCTCCATGCCCTCCGGGATACTTTGACCTATTTTATAAGGTCTGAAATCTATAATCGGTAAATGTTTAAGTACGTAATACGTGATAAACAAACTTCCTATAAAGGTTATAAATGTGACCCAAACCGCCACTTTTTTACCCAACCAGGGTTGAACATCTTTGATTCTAAACAATAAAAACACAATCAAAGCCGTAAAGAACACATTTTTATAAAATGTACCCCACGGACTCAGTTTGAGCGCATCACCAAAACAACCGCAATCAGTGACCTTACCGGTTACTGCCGAATAAAATGTCAGAAATAAGAATACTATCATCAATAAAAATGTACCCCAAACCGTCCATCTCGGTTTAAAACCCACTAACATCATGATTCCCAGCATAAGCTCAACAATAATCAATAATATCGCAAAAGATAAGGTATAAGGTTCTAAAAACGTTAGATTCAACACATCCTCACTAAAATACTCCTGAAACTTAATGGATGAACCTATGGGATCAACCAGTTTGACAAAGCCGGAAAAAATAAACGTAATGGCAATAATCAGCCTTGAAAGATGGGTTAATATTTTCATGTCTTAAATGTTAAAGGTGTTCACTCATTTGGATTAAGGCAAACACAGCGTAATTAATCATATCCTGATAGTTGGCATCCAAACCTTCTGAGACCAGCGTCTTTCCTTCATTATCTTCTATTTGCTTAACTCTCAAAAGCTTTTGCAAAATAATATCTGTCAACGAACTCACACGCATATCTCGCCAGGCTTCACCATAATCATGGTTCTTATTTTCCATCAAGGCTTTAGTAATAGCCACTTGTCTGTCATAATACATTAAAGCTTGCTCGGTAGTCAAATCCGGACACAGGGTTTCCCCCAATTCCAACTGGATAAGAGCCATTAAAGCATAATTGATAATTCCTATAAACTCAGATTCTTCACCCTCATCTACTTTTCTTATAGTGTTGCTTTGTAACATTCTTATGCGCTGAGCCTTGATAAATATTTGATCGGTCAATGAACTCAAACGCATAATACGCCAGGAACTGCCATAATCTTTCATTTTCTTTTCATAAAGTGCCCGGCATTTTTGAATAATCGTATCGAACTGTTGAGATGTCTGTTGCATTAATGTCTTTTTAAAAATTGATAAATCAGATGACTGACCGCTACCCCACTACATTCACAATCTTGCCCGGGACAAAGATGATTTTCTTTGGTGTTCTACCGCCCAACTGGGCTTGTGTTTTTTCATGAGCCATGACGATTTGCTCCACTTCTTCCTGCGACAAATCTAATGGTAAGTCAAGTGTAAAACGCATCTTACCATTAAACGAAATGGGATACGTTTTAGTGGTTTCTACCAAATACTGTTCCTCATATAACGGATAATCAACTGACGAAATACTCTCGCTATACCCCAATCGTTCCCATAATTCTTCAGCAATATGCGGGGCGAACGGCGCAACCAAAACAACCAAGGGTTCCAGAATAGATCTGTTACGACATTTTTGGTCGGACAATTCGTTAACACAAATCATAAACGAACTTACGGCGGTATTAAACGAGAAAGCCTCGATATCTTCTGTTACTTTTTTAATGGTTTTATGAAGCGTTTTCAGACTGTCTTTGGTCGGTTGGTCATCATTGATATAAAAACTGTGATTCTCTCCCGAGTGGAACAACTTCCAGAGTTTTTTCAAGAAACCGTGAACACCGGTAATACCGGCAGTATTCCAGGGTTTGGCTTGTTCTAAAGGACCCAAAAACATTTCGTACATACGCAATGTATCGGCACCGTAATCATGGCAAATATCATCAGGATTGACAACATTATATTTAGACTTTGACATTTTCTCCACTTCGCGTTTGACGATAAATGTCCCGTCATCCTCAGTAATGAATTCCGCATCGGCATATTCCGGTCGCCATAATTTAAACGCTTCCATATCCAATTCATCTGAAGCGTTGACCATAGTCACATCGGCGTGGATAGGGGTAAACCGGCTCCAGTCTTCTGAGGCTTCTTTATTGACACTTTCGCGCTTGGATTCAATATCTTTCAACTTGTTTTTACTGACAAAAATCGTTTTTTGACGGTTGTTGGTACTTTGATAATCCCAACGGTATACAAATGCACTTGTACCCAAAATCATCCCTTGATTAATCAGTTTTTTAGCAAATTCATCTACCGGTACAAACCCGCGGTCAAACAAGACTTTTTGCCAAAAACGGGAATACAACAAATGTCCGCTGGCATGTTCACTTCCGCCAAGGTATAAATCGACATCACGCCAATAATTAAGGGCTTCCGGTGAGGCAAAAACCTTAGGATTACCGGCATCCATATAACGGTTAAAATACCAGGAGCTTCCTGCCCAACCCGGCATGGTATTGAGTTCTAACGGGAATACGGTTTTATGATTAATTTTATCATTGTCCACAACTTTACAAGCTTCAGTATCCCAAGCCCAGACGTGTGCATTACCCAAAGGCGGTTTACCGTCTTCGGTAGGTAAATATTTTTCTACTTCCGGTAAATGCAAGGGTAAATATTTTTCATCAATCAACTGCGGCATCCCATTTTTATAATACATAGGAAACGGCTCACCCCAATAACGCTGACGACTAAAAACCGCATCACGTAAACGGTAATTGACTTTGGCTTCACCCACGCCTTTGTTTTCTAAGGCTTCCACAATCTTAGCCATCGCTTCCCGATAGTCTAAACCATTGAGGAAATCTGAATTCTGCAATGCAAATCCACCCTTGTCCACAAAGGCTTCTTTAGCAATATCTTTATCAAAAATATTCACAATCTCCGGCATACCATTTTTACCCCGGAAATAATTGGCAAACGCATAATCCCGCTCATCACCTGCCGGAACGGCCATAACAGCACCGGTACCATAACCCGCTAAAACATAATCTCCAATCCAAATAGGGATGGCTTCTCCGGTAAACGGATGTTCTGCATAAGCGCCGGTAAACACCCCTGAAATAGTCTTCACATCTGCCATACGGTCACGTTCAGAACGCTTGGCCGTTTGCTTGATGTATTGCTCCACCGCAGGGCGTTGTTCTTCTGTAGTAATCTTTAATACTAAATCATGTTCAGGTGCCAAAGTCATATAAGTCACTCCAAATAAAGTATCGGGTCTGGTAGTAAACACAGAAATACACTTGTCTTCTTCCTTAGAATTAGGTGACGGCAGGACTTTAAATTTGATCATTGCTCCCACCGATTTTCCTATCCAATTACGCTGAATATCTTTGAGGTTTTCTGTCCAATCCACTTGATCCAGGCCTGTCAATAAACGCTCGGCATAGGCCGTAATACGCATAGACCATTGTTTCATTTTTTTCCGGATAACCGGATGGCCACCGCGTTCTGAAACTCCATTAACAACTTCATCATTGGCAAGAACCGTTCCCAGTGCCGGGCACCAATTCACTTCGGCATCTGACAAAAAGGTCAGACGGTATTTAAGGAGTATATCCTGTTGTTCTTCATCGGTCATGGCTCGCCACGCCTCAGCGGTAAAAGTGGGCGTGTCATCATCACAAGCAGCATTTAACTGTGTATTTCCTTCTTTGTCGAAAATCTCACACAATTCTTCAATGGGTCTGGCTTGCGCTTTATCATTGCAGTAATACGATTTAAACAACAATGAGAAAATCCATTGCGTATATTTGTAATAGGCAGGATCTGAAGTACGCACTTCCCTGCTCCAATCAAATGAAAAGCCAATTTGGTCTAACTGACGACGATAGGTCGCAATATTCTGTTCAGTAGTCTTAGCCGGATGCTGTCCAGTTTGAATGGCATACTGCTCCGCCGGCAATCCGAATGAATCGTAACCCATAGGGTGCAATACATTAAAGCCTTTATGTCGTTTATAACGGGCATAAATATCAGACCCTATATAACCTAACGGATGTCCTACATGTAGTCCTGCTCCCGATGGATACGGAAACATATCCAATACATAAAACTTGGGTTTGTCAGACCGGTTGTCTGCTTTAAAAGTTTGGTTTTTTGCCCAATACTGTTGCCATTTGGCTTCGATCTCATTAAAATTGTAACTCATTATTGATGGTTCAGTGGTTTCGTGTTCAATATCGCGTGTTTATAAGCTCATCAGTATTCCGGATTAATCCTTTTACGAGCCCATTAGTTCGCAAATTTACAAATAACCTACAGACTTCGACATTTTTTGGTAATTTTGCAGCAATTCAATGACAAGATACCATTTCCAATGAAATATAAAAGAGTACTACTCAAATTAAGTGGTGAAGCCCTGATGGGCGACAAAGCTTACGGCATAGACCCTAAACGTTTAAAAACTTACGCCCTAGACATCAAAGCTGTCGTGGATAAAGGTTTAGAAGTTGCCATCGTTATAGGTGGCGGCAATATTTATCGCGGTGTTTCAGGAGCAACAGGTGATATGGGCACTGAACGTGTGCAAGGCGATTATATGGGGATGCTGGCAACTGTAATCAATGGTTTAGCCCTTCAAAATGCCCTTGAGCATGAAGGGATTATTACACGGTTACAAACGGCTATCAAAATGGAACAAATAGCAGAGCCTTATATCCGTCGCAGAGCAGTCAGACACCTCGAAAAAGGACGGGTGGTCATTTTTTCTGCAGGAACAGGAAATCCCTATTTCACGACCGATACTGCAGCTGTGCTTAGAGCTGCTGAAATCAACGCCGACGTTATTCTCAAAGGCACTCGTGTAGACGGTATTTACACCGCAGACCCTGAAAAAGACAAAAACGCTATCAAATTTGACCATATCTCTTATAAAGAGGTGATGAGCAAAGGGCTTAGAATCATGGATATGACAGCATTCGCTTTAAGCGAAGAAAACAAATTGCCTATCGTAGTTTTTGACATGAATACACCGGGGAATTTGAAAAAACTGATTGATGGCGAAACTATAGGAACACTGGTAGAAAACTAGACTAATACGTTTACTAATAACGGGTCAGGCAGGTTATAAGGCAGTAAGTTAATAAGTGTGTTTCTTTTGACGTTTGCTTTGTGCAATTTTTATACAATACTGCATTTGGGCTTCTCTTGTAAAGACGTTTAGACTCAATACCGGATGGCTCAAAAGGATATGCAAGGGGTAGATATGCTCTTAGCGTTTTTCTATAAAACCTAAGGACAACCCTACAAAACACCGTAATTAGCTTATGAAACATACAGTGCTCATTATTATACTTATATCATCCTTATTGGTTGGGTGTTCGGCTAGTTCCGGCTTTACATCCAAGCCCAAGAGTATAAGAGTCGCTCAACTCCCTGAAAAGGTTGATGAAACTTCTGGTCTGGCTCATTTTAACCGTTTTCTCTGGACCCATAATGACAGTGGTGGTCAACCGGAACTTTACGGTATTGACCCTGACAATGGCCAACTGGTCAAAACAGTCCGGGTAAGCAATGCCAACAATATAGATTGGGAAGATCTGACGCAGGATGACAACTTTATCTATATTGCTGACACCGGTAACAATCGGGGAGACAGACGTGAATTTCAGATTTACAAAGTGGCTAAAAGAGACATCTTAAGCCCTACAGAGGAAGTCACCGCTAAACTCATCAGTTTTGTCTTTGAAAAACAACCGGACAACCTCAAACCATACCGCCACAATTACGATATTGAAGCCCTTTGTATGGTTGACAATCAACTCATGTTTTTTTCCAAAAATTGGGCGAATAATAAAACCTATTTATATCAAATCGATAATGGTATTGCCAAACGCATCAAAAAATATCATACCAATGGTTTAGTCACCGGGTGTACTTATGACGCTAAAAACCGTATCATGTATTTAATAGGTTATCACCGTTATTTTTGGTTCAATATGAGATCGCCTTTCGTCTATACTATTGAAAATTTTAATACAAAAGAAGAATATAAGACCAAACATTTGCTCAAATCCATCAAGGGATTTCAAGTGGAAGCTATAGATCAAGGTAATGGTCAGCTATTTTTCACCAACGAAGACAATAAATACGGCAAACAAGCCCTTTGGACATTAAGTTTTGATTGAGACAATGTTTCAACCGACGGGTAAACATCAGATAAATTAATTTACGATTAGCGGTTAACTTTAAATATGACCAAAAAGCACCTTAAACTCATCATCCAAACCTTACCGGACCAACCCGGTGTTTATCTGTATTATGATAAACAAGGTAAGGTTTTGTATGTAGGGAAGGCCAAAAAGCTGAAAAAACGGGTGTCATCCTATTTTACCAAAAAACATGACCGTGCCAAAACACATGTTTTAGTAAAAAAAATAGAAGATATAAAACACATCGTGGTAGATACAGAAACGGATGCGTTGTTACTGGAAAACTCCCTGATCAAAAAATACCAGCCGCGTTACAACATCATGCTCAAAGATGACAAAACCTACCCCTGGATTTGCATCAAAAAAGAGCCGTTTCCACGGTTGTTTATCACCAGAAACGTCATTAATGACGGCTCTGAATATTACGGGCCTTACGCCATGGTAAGGTCTGCCAAAGCTCTTTTGGACTTGATTAAAACCATCTATACGCTGCGGACATGCCACTTTGATCTGTCTCCAAAAAACATTGCCAACGGCAAATACAAGGTATGCCTGGATTACCATATCGGGAATTGTAAAGGGCCCTGTGAGGATTTACAAACCGAAGAGGATTATTTACAGGATATTGCAGAAATACGTCAGATTATCAAAGGGAATTTTAAATCTGCTTTAGAGAAATTTCACCAGTTGATGCATGATTATGCCAACAATTTACAGTTTGAAGAAGCCCAAATCATCAAAGAGAAAATAGAATTGCTTGCCAATTACCAAGCCAAGTCTACTGTAGTCCATCCGTCCATCAACAATGTCGATGTGTTCAGCATTACCTCTGATGAAAGCTATGCCTATATCAACTTTTTTAAGATTATGAATGGCGCTATTGTCCAATCACATACTGCTGAAATCAAGAAGAAACTGGATGAAACCGACAAACAGTTATTGGAAATGGCGATTATAGACATTCGTCAGAAATTTCATTCGCAGGCCAAAGAAATCTATGTGCCTTTTGAGGTCGATACAGTAGCCAATGTTAAGGTCACCGTTCCCAAAATAGGGGATAAAAAACATATCGTGGATTTATCTCTACGCAATGCCAAGTTTTACCGTCAGGAACAGTGGAAACAACAAAAACTGGTTGACCCCGAACGTCATTCCAAACGGATTCTGGCGCAGATGCAAAAGGACTTACGCCTGAGTGCGTTGCCCGAACATATTGAGTGTTTTGACAATTCCAATATTCAAGGTACCAATCCCGTTGCGGCTTGTGTGGTTTTTAAAAATGCTAAACCCAGCAAAAAAGATTACCGCAAATTCAACATCAAAACCGTGGAAGGACCCGATGATTTTGCGAGTATGGAAGAGGTGGTTTACAGGCGCTATAAACGCTTGTTGGACGAAGGCGAAAGTTTACCACAGTTGATTGTCATAGACGGCGGTAAAGGCCAACTGAGTTCCGCACTTAAAAGTCTGGATTTACTGGGGTTGAGGCACAAAATTGCCATTATAGGTATAGCCAAACGTCTGGAGGAAATTTACTATCCCGGTGATCCTATTCCGTTGTATCTGGACAAAACCTCTGAAACGCTAAAGGTTATCCAACAATTACGAAATGAAGCCCATCGTTTTGGGATTACCTTTCACCGGCAAAAACGATCTAAATCTGCCCTGCAAACTGAATTGGCGCTCATTCCCGGTATAGGCGATAAAACGATTGTTGAGTTATTAAAGCATTTTAAATCGGTCAAACGGGTCAAAGAGGCCACACTTGAAGATTTAGCTGTAGTCATCGGGGAGTCGCGGGCTAAAAAAATACGGGCATATTATGATAAAGCTTAGTGGATTGGTGAATTAATGGATTATGTTAGCTTTGCAGAGATTTGAAAATTAATAGTTTTCATGCAGGTATAAAATACTAACTTTTTTGATGACAAGCCATGAGTGTTTTCTGTCTATCATCAAAATCACACCTAAAAATCTAAAGTTATGGTTATTAAAATTCTGGGAACCGGTTGTCCAAAATGCAAAAAAACCGAAGAAGTTGTTACAAAAGCGGTAAATGAACTCAACATCACTGCAACAATAGAAAAAGTGGAAGATATTCAGGATATCATGGCATATGATGTGATGAATACTCCGGCTGTAGTTATTGATGAAAAAGTGGTTTGGTCCGGACGGGTACCTAATATTTTTGATGTCAAAATTCTTTTACAATCTCAATAAAACCTAATGTTTAACTGGCTTAACGACTTAACAGATTGGCTTGTTTACAGTGCTATGGGCATGACTCCGGGCAACAGACCGGCAGAAGCCTTGCATTTCTTTATTTATGACAGCATCAAAATATTTATGCTGCTCGTTGTCGTTATTTTTTTGATGGGGATTATCAACTCTTATTTTCCCATAGATAAAGTACGCAATTTTTTATCGCGACATCAATTGTACGGTTTCCAATACCTTATGGCAAGTTTGTTTGGCGTCATTACACCTTTTTGTTCCTGTTCGTCTGTACCTTTATTTATAGGTTTTGTCCGTGGCGGTATCCCACTGGGTGTGACCTTTGCTTTTTTGGTCACATCACCTTTGGTAAATGAAGTAGCTATCGGATTATTTATAGGATTGTTTGGCATCAAAACAACGGTTATTTATGTCATTAGCGGTGTGTTGTTAGGGACAGTTTCTGGCATGGTATTGCAACAACTCAAATTAGAACGTTTTTTAACCCCCTGGGTCAAGGATCTGCTGGCTAAAGCACAAAGAGAACAGGAGTCTTTTGTGGCTGACCGACAGACATTAGCACAGCGTTTACCGGTCATTTGGGCTGAAGTGCTTAGTATTCTGAAAGGAATCTGGCTGTATGTCCTGATAGGCATTGGCATCGGCGGTCTGATGCATGGCTATATTCCCGAAGGTTTTTTTGAACAATATATGAGCCGGGACAATCTGCTCGCAGTACCCTTAGCTACAGTTTTAGCCGTTCCTATGTATATGAACGCCTCCGGTGTCCTGCCTGTGGTTCAGGTATTGGTTGCCAAAGGGATTCCACTTGGCACCGCCATTGCTTTTATGATGGGGGTCGTGGGTTTATCACTTCCCGAAGCTATGCTCCTAAAAAAAGTGATGACTTTGAAACTTATCGGAATATTTTTTGGCGTAGTCACACTATGCATCATTATTTCGGGTTATTTGTTTAATATCTTATTATGAACTGACATACAATGAAACCGACATGTTTATAATCATCATTAAAAATACAGCGACATGATTATCTTAGGCATCAAAGGTTGCATATGAGCATAAAAAAACAATACAAACTAAACACATGAAAATTTTAATTCTCTGCACCGGAAATTCTTGCCGCAGCCAGATGGCAGAAGCTATTTTACAATCTTTTGACGATATGATTGAGGTCTATTCAGCCGGCACTGAACCCGCCTCACAAGTCAATCCACTGACTGTGGAAGTCATGAAAGACTGGAATATGGATTTGAGCACGTACCACCCCAAAAACGCTAATCAATTCATCAATAAAAGTTTTGACTATGTCATCACAGTGTGTGATCATGCCAATGATACTTGTCCGGTCTTTGAAGGTGACGTCAAAAACCGTTTACATATAGGTTTTGAAGATCCCGCCATGGTTCAAGGCAGTAAGTCACATAAACTCAAAGAATACAGACGTATAAGAGATGAGATTCTCGTAGATTTCTATGGATTTTACCGGACAGAAATCAAAAAATAACTGTTTTAGAAAAAAACTACATCATTCTACAGAGAACCTCTCAGCTGTATAAAGCCTAAAATTCACTTTTTAGGCTCACGGCAACCTCTTCCCATGTTTTTGACACACCGTCTGCACCTTTGTGAAGATCGAAACAAACCTCATGCAATTTACCCAGAGCATCCAAGGCTTGCCAGTCTTTTAACTCCATCTTACCTTCCAGGCTAAACGTTTTATCTTCAATCTTGTAGGTGAAAGGTAACCGGTGTTTGGTGTTATTCATCTTAAGGTCTATATAACCTTTATCAGCAGTTTCCAGGACAATTTTACCGCTTAACAATGCTGTATTGCGCATCTTTCCGAAGAAAAACTCTTTCAATTTAGAATCCCTGATACTATCCTTACTGAAAATAGTGTTTACCGGTATTTCAAAGTCAACCCCATTTACAGCTTCTTTTACAGATTTACCTTGTCCACCTTTTGTCACATTGATGGTCTTAAATGTTCCCTTGACCGGAGTTTTGGCAGTCGTCTTGTAAGCCGTCCATTGTAGTGTATGTTTGGCTTCTTTGACACTATAAGTAACATCATCAGTCTTTGACTTTTTTTTATCTGTCGTTTGACAAGCAGTAAATGAAAGCAAAAGCACTAATAAACTGAAAAAGATTGTTTTTTTCATAATAAAACGTTTTAATATTTTAGGTTTTAAAATGTAAAAATATAGAAATTTTATGGATAGTAACAGCGTACATACGCATTTAATGCCTAAACCTTCATCATAACGAGCCAGAAATTCTATCCGGAAGTATTAACAAATTTCTGTAATTTTGCACGGGTCTTTCAGATTTAACTATGTTTTGACTTTGTACCAAAGCACTTCATACGCCTTTGAAATGACCGGGTCTGCGGTACAATGGGTATGATTAACCTATGGTTTTATATGGTCTGATTATTCTGACAACCATCAAAATCATCATCTATCGGGACGTCTTATTTATCTTTTAACCGTTAATGAAAATACGCATGCCAAAAATTATTGTTTCAGTATCTAATGATCTGGTCACTGACCAAAGAATCAAAAAGGTGTGTCGGACGCTGTACGATGAAGGCTACGACATTTTACTGATTGGCAGACAATTACCCAACAGCTTACCCCTTGAAAGACCTTATAGGACTCATAGATTCAAACTCTTATTCAATAAAAAAGTTTGGTTTTTTGCAGAATTAAACATTCGATTATTCTTTAAATTACTGACAACCAAAACAGACATTTTGTTGGCTAATGATCTGGACACGTTATTACCCAATTTCTTAGTTTCAAAAATCAAAGGAAAAAAATTGGTATATGACTCTCATGAACTATTCACAGAAGTTCCCGAATTACAGAACCGTCCATGGGTCAAGAATACCTGGTTAAGCATCGAACGTTTTATTTTTCCAAAATTAAAAAATGTGATTACCGTGAATCAGGTTATTGCCGATATTTACACAGAAAAATACGGTGTTCCTGTTAACGTTATTAGAAATATCACCCCAAAACTTCACTTAAAGCCCATTGACAAAACATGGGCTGAAAGCATCAAAGGGGGTAAGAAAATGCTTATTTTACAAGGGTCGGGCATCAACAAGGATCGCGGCGCTGAAGAAGCGGTTCAGATGATGTCTTATTTAGAACATACACTATTGGTTATCATTGGCGGTGGTGATGTGTTTGAAACATTAAAACAAATGAGGCTGGATCTGGCTTTAGAAGACAAAATCTTAATTTTGGATAAAATGCCCCATGACGAATTGCTACAATACACCCAAATTGCGGATCTCGGCTTGTCACTGGATAAAGGAAGTAATCTCAACTATGAATACAGTTTACCGAATAAGATTTTTGATTACATCCAATGTCATGTACCACTCATGGTATCAAACAGAAAGGTAGTCGCTAAAATTATCGCAGACAACGATATCGGAGTCGTCTTTAAATCACACGATCCCAAACAAATGGCTGAAGTGGTTAAAACAGCACTTAACAATGAGCATGACTATCAACGCTGGAAAACCAACCTCAAAAAAGCATCTGAAACTTACCGCTGGGAACATGAAGCCAAAACTTTAAGGTATATTTACAGTCATCTTAAGTAATGCACAATATGTCAGATACAGTTTACATCTATACCCAAAGCATCAGTAACCGGCTGGCATACACCTGCGACCTCTTATTAAAAACGGTTTTAAACGTCGATTTCAAACTTATTGACAATATTGACAACTACCCTGCCGGTCAGGCATTAATCAACTATTCTGACCAAACTATAGCCAACAGCATAAGCATTAAACCGCATCAATTATTGTTTGAGCAGGACATCAAACCTCAAGGCACAGAGGTTAGCCGGCTCAATGGTATCCCCTTTTTTTTTAAAACCGGAGATGCTGCAACAATCAACTACGACATATTTGCTTCCGGCTTTTATATAGCTACGCGCTATGAAGAGTATCTGCCATTTGAACCCGATAATCACGGTAGATTTTCAGCCGGGCAATCCCTGGCTTCCCAAAACGGCTTCCTGCATCTGCCCATTGTACACCTTTGGGCTGATACACTGAAAAAAGCTCTGCAAACATCATTTCCGGAACTAACATTTCCTAAGTCTGTGTTTAAACAGATCAATACGATAGACATTGATGTTGCTTATGCCTTTAAAGGCAAACCCCTGTTAAGACAAGCAGGCAACCTTATAAAATCATTATTGAGACGTGACACGGAAACGCTGAAAAACCATAGAGGCTACAGGAAACACAACAAAGATTATCTGGATACCTATGACTATATAGAACAGATAGCCAAACAGTTTCCTCTACCACATATTTTCTTTTGTGAAGTAGGATCTTATGCCAAGTATGACCGGAATATACCCTTGAATAAAGTCTATAAATCATTGATCAAACGTCTGTCAAAAACCGGTGAGATAGGTATCCATCCGTCTTACCAATCCAACGACAAACCTCACCAACTGCCACAATTGATTAATAAACTACAATCCACTATTGAGACACCCGTTACCAAAAGTCGTCAGCATTTTTTAAGATTGAATTTCCCCGGCACTTACGAGCGATTGATAGCCAATGGTATTACAGAGGATTACAGCATGGGCTTTCAGGATGATATCGGTTTTAGAGCCGGATTGTGTGTGCCTTACTCTTTTTTCAATGTAACCACCAATGTGTCACGTCCTCTAACAATCATACCATTTCAGGTGATGGAAGGAACACTCAAAGACTATATGAACTTAGGAATCGATGAGGCTATCGTAGAAACCCTGAAAATCAAACAACAAGTTCAAAATACAGGCGGGACATTTATAAGCATCTTTCACAATTCATCCTTAACCAATCAAGGTGAATGGCAAGGCTGGCGAAAGCTCTATGAGGCCATAAGAATCTGAAACCACCAAAGTTTCATCAACTAAAAGTACACAATAAAACTGAAACCGTATGGTCTAATTCAACCACTGTTGCCAAGGAATTCTTATCAGTGCCAGTATCAGGGATATACCATAAAACACAACCAGAGTTGAAAATTTACTTTTATCTTCTGTTTTCTTTTTATGTTTGGTAAATCCTACAGTTATCAGGATTATAGCGATAATCATTAATAAAGGATGTTCAACCACATGTAACCGGGATAAAGAATTTTTCATGGTTTCTCCCATTCCAAACTCTTTAAGGTATTTATAGGACGGTGACATAAAATACCATGCTAAACCTAAAAGCAACTGAAGATGATACACGATAAGTGTAAAAAGAGCGATACGAAAGTCACTATCTTTATACGTTTTTTTGTTAAGCCATTTAAATAAGAAAATACCTACTGCAATAAGTAATAAAACAACGGCTAAGATAGCCCAATAGGAATGAAGTCGTAATACCATAATAGTTTATAAAGTTTGAAATTAAATGTTTGATCAGTTGTAATCCTGACAGTCCTCTATGCTTGTATGTAATAACAATTAAACAAATACATCAGGAATCAAAAACACGACTAATGCTCAGCAAATATAATAAACTCTTGTATTACTCAGCCAATGTAGTCAGAGACTTTTAAAAATAAGAAAACAAATGAGGATCTAATTTATTTCAAGTCAAACTTCCACTCCAATGTCTCCAACTCTTCCAATAAGTCAGCAGTAATATTGATTTTAAACTTCCTGCTACTCATATGCAGTTTGATTTTTTCTTCCATTTGATAGATCAAAAAGTTGAGTTCCTTTGTACCCTTGTACTTTTTAATTAATTCGGCATACTCATCCATACGTTTTTTATCCAACTCTTTGATATTAACATAAAGTGTCAAGCGTTTAGACAATTGTTCTATCGTATCGGGTAACATCATAAAGTTGAGAAACTGGATGCGCGAATCTCCTTCCTTCCAACCGGGAATGATCTTTATTCTAACCATCAAAAAACTGTTGATACTGAGAAAATGTTTGAATTTGAGATACTCCTCATCAAAGATTCTGAATTCATAAGTATCGTCATAATCCTCCATGGTAAATCTTGCCCA
>PDQD01000081.1 GCA_002747695.1 Flavobacteriia bacterium | reverse complement strand
CTCATTGTAAAGCTACAATTTATGGACAATATTTACAAACTAAAAGTTAATGACAATCCCCCTATTACTCTTACTGAAAAAGACACCAAAGATTTAGATATCGTGGTCAAAGGACCCGATACTTTTCATATTCTGAAAAAGAATAAATCTTACCACGTCAATTTTTTATCCTGCGACTTTGAGAAGAAGCACTATAAAGTAGAAGTCAACCATAGAATCTATGATGTCAATATAGACAACAGTTTAGATGTTCTTATAGAACAAATAGGCATAGACATCCATGCTACAAGCAATATCATGGAGTTGTTGGCACCCATGCCCGGGCTTATTCTCGATATAGTCGTTTCGGCAGGACAGCAAGTCAAAGAAAACGAACCTCTGATTATTTTAGAAGCCATGAAAATGGAAAATGCCGTATTATCTCCACGTGATGGCATTATCAAAGACATTGTAGTCAATCAGGGTGATGCCGTGGATAAAAATCAATTGCTTATCGTCTTTGAAGAATAAATCTTTTACCATTACAACCATCTATCAGTATGTCTAGTATTCAAAAAATTCTCGTTGCCAATCGTGGTGAAATAGCCCTCAGAGTAATGAAAACCGCCCGAAAAATGGGTATTAAAACCGTGGCTGTGTATTCTACAGCAGACCGTCAATCACCTCACGTATCATTTGCGGATGAGGCGGTGTGTATAGGAGAGCCACCTTCTGCAAAATCCTATTTAAAGATGGACACCATTATTGAAGTAGCTCAGCAACTTCAAGCAGATGCCATACATCCCGGTTATGGTTTTTTAAGTGAAAATGCTGAATTTGCAGAAAAAGTTACCCGTGCAGGGCTTATTTTTATAGGCCCAAAACCCAAAGCCATTAGAATCATGGGTAGTAAATTGGCCGCTAAGGACGCTGTAAAACAATACGATATACCCATGGTGCCCGGTACAGACACTGCTATAACTGACATCAATGAAGCTAAAAAAATCGCCGATGATATAGGTTTTCCTATTTTGATTAAAGCCTCTGCGGGCGGTGGTGGTAAAGGTATGCGGGTGGTAGAGAAAGCCTCTGATTTTGAATCACAAATGAATCGGGCTATCAGTGAAGCACAATCGGCTTTTGGGGATGGTGCCGTCTTTATTGAAAAGTATGTCAGCTCTCCGCGACATATTGAAATACAAATCATGGCAGATACCCATGGAAATGTCATTCATTTATTTGAACGTGAATGCAGTATTCAACGCCGCCACCAAAAAGTCATAGAAGAAGCCCCTTCTACTATCATGACCCCGGAATTACGGCAAAAAATGGGTGAGGCTGCGGTAAAAGTAGCTCAATCCTGTGATTATGTAGGTGCCGGAACTGTAGAGTTTCTGATGGATGATCAAAAGAATTTCTATTTTCTTGAAATGAATACAAGACTACAAGTAGAACATCCTGTTACAGAAATGATTACCGGTTTAGACCTGGTAGAATTACAAATAAAAGTTGCCCAAGGGGAAGTCTTAAACATTAAGCAGGAAGATTTAAAAATCAACGGACACGCTATAGAACTCAGGGTTTATGCCGAAGATGCAATCAATGATTTTCTACCCAGCGTAGGTCGTCTGTCACTCTACAAACCACCTGTAGGAGATAACATAAGGGTTGATGACGGTTATGTTCAGGGTATTAATGTTCCTATCTACTACGATCCACTATTGTCAAAACTCATCACCTATGCAAGAACCCGTATAGAGGCCATTCAACTCATGAGATTAGCCATTTACAATTTTGATATAGAAGGAGTCGAAACCACATTGCCATTTGGCAAATTTGTCATGAAAAACGATGCGTTTAAATCCGGTAAATTTGACACGCATTTTGTTAAAAACCATTACAACAAAACACAGTCTAAACATCAATTTGATGATGAAATCAATATGGCGGCTGTTATGGTGTTAAGACGTTATTTAAAAGACTTAGATGTGATAAGATTACCCATTCGGTAGGTAGATTGATCTTCTACTGCAAACAACTAAATATGAGTTTCAAGCATCATTATAAAATGACCAAAAACACCTGATTTAAAGTACCTTAAAAAATACAATAGTTTACGGAATCACTTTAACAATACAACATAAGCATTATGAATAAAAACATCGAACAGCTCAACTCAAAAATATCAGAAGCCCTGAAAGGCGGTGGTGAAAAACGCATTAAAAAACACCATGACGAAAAAAAATTGACGGCTCGTGAGCGTATTCTCTATTTGTTAGATGATGGCTCATTTGAAGAAATCGGTATGTTGGTCACCCACCGCGCCACAGAGTTTGGTATGGAAGATCAAAAGGTGTACGGCGATGGTGTGGTTACAGGTTACGGTACCATCAACGGGCGTTTGGTCTATATCTTTGCTCAAGACTTTACGGTTTTTGGCGGATCATTGTCGGAGACTCATGCTGAAAAAATATGCAGAGTAATGGATTTAGCTGTGAAAAACAGCTGTCCGGTTATTGGGCTTAATGATTCCGGAGGAGCCCGTATTCAGGAAGGGGTGCGTTCGTTAGCCGGTTATGCTGATATTTTCCATAGAAATGTAAAAGCCAGCGGTGTTATCCCCCAGATCTCTGCTATTATGGGACCTTGTGCAGGCGGTGCTGTTTATTCACCTGCCATAACAGACTTTACGCTTATGGTGGACAGAAAAAGCTATATGTTTGTCACCGGACCCAATGTGGTCAAAACCGTTACCAATGAAGAAGTCACTTTTGAAGAATTGGGTGGTGCCATGACACACGCCACCAAATCCGGGGTGGCACATATCGTATCAGATAACGAAATAGAGATCCTTGAAAATGTCAAAAAACTTTTGAGTTACATCCCGGCATCCAATAAATTCAAGCCGCCGAAATTTCCTTTTGAACCCGAAGACGAAACCAGAATGGAGCTTTGTGATATTGTTCCGGATAACTCTAACAAACCCTACGACATGAAAACTGTCATCAATGGAATCATTGATAAAGACAGCTTTTTTGAAATTCACAAACACTACGCTGAAAATATCGTTGTAGGTTTTGCCAGATTAGGCGGACGCAGTATAGGTGTGATTGCCAACAATCCCATGTTTCTTGCAGGTTGTCTGGATGTCAACAGTTCAAAAAAAGCAGCCCGTTTCACCCGTTTTTGCGATGCTTTTAATATTCCTCTACTGGTATTGGTCGATGTCCCGGGTTTTTTACCGGGTACTGATCAGGAATGGAACGGAATCATTGTTCACGGTTCAAAATTACTCTATGCGTTAAGTGAAGCAACAGTTCCAAAAGTCACAGTTATCATCAGAAAAGCCTATGGTGGCGCTTATGACGTCATGAACTCTAAACATATAGGTGCCGATATGAATTTTGCATGGCCAGGTGCAGAGATTGCAGTCATGGGAGCTAAAGGCGCCAGTGAAATCATCTTTAAAAAAGAAATTAAAGAAGCTGAAGATCACGAAGCTAAACTACTGGAAAAAGAAGCTGAATATGCTGAAATGTTTGCCAATCCTTATGCCGCTACACAACGCGGCTTTATTGACGAAGTGATTCTACCGAGAAACACCAGACGTAAACTGCTGAAAAGTTTTAGTATGCTTGAGAATAAAGAGACCCTAAGACCTCGAAGAAAACACGGTAATATACCTTTGTAATACAATTATTATTAGATACCACTACTGTATTCCATGACTGTCAGGCTATAAGATTAGATAACTGATGCGTTGTTTTGCAGGTTAGCCCATTGTCTCTTGTCCTAAACCATTAACATGTCCAACCGAATACCCCAATCATTTTACATCCGCCCTGTTCTGGAGGTAGCCCCTGACCTACTCGGGCAATATTTAGTCCGTCAATTTGACAATGGTGAACGACAACATTATAAAATCACAGAAGTAGAAGCCTATAACGGAATCACGGACTTAGCCTGTCACGCCAGCAAAGGACGAACCAAACGAACAGAAATAATGTTTCATGAAGGTGGCGTGGTGTATATGTATCTGATTTATGGCATGTATTGGATGCTCAATATAGTCACGGATCTTAACGATATCCCATCGGCTGTTTTGATACGAGGTGTGGAACAGATCTCAGGTCCCGGAAGAGTCGGTAGAGCAGTGGATTTGGACCAATCATTTTATGGTGAAGATTTATGCTCATCAAACCGCTTATGGATAGAAGAATCTGCAACTCACCCAACGTACTTAACGACACCCAGAATAGGGATAGATTATGCCGGTGAACCATGGGTCAGTAAAAAATGGCGATTTGTGGTGGTTTAAAGATTAACTGTCAGCCTTTGACTCTTAGCTGTAAGTTACAACTGAAAACTGCTTACACCAACACAGCACACTTCGGTCTCATGTCTAAAATCTCAAATCTCATATTTTAAATAATCCGTATCATTTAATTATATTTGCCCCTTATTAATTAGTATTAATTTAGAGTTTATAAAAATGACAAGAAAATTGAGAACATCAATATATTCTGAAATAGGACAATTAGAAGGCGTTATCCTGCACACTCCGGGAAAAGAAGTAGAAAACATGACGCCCCGTCACGCAGAAAAAGCATTGTACAGTGACATTCTCAATAGAAGAATCGTTGACAGAGAATACAACCAGTTTAGAGGAGCTTTAGAGAAAATCACCAAAACTTTCCAGGTCAAAGACCTGCTCTCCGGTGTATTAGTCAATGAAAAAGTCAAACAAGACCTGATACAAAAAATCACCACTAATGAACACGTGGAATTTTTACAGGATTATTTATTAAACTTACCTGCTCCCGAGCTTGCAACCCAGCTCATAGAAGGAGTAACACTCAAAGTCGATAATTTATCGAAATATTTAAGTGGTGAACGCTATGCGCTGCAACCCTTACACAATTTCTTTTTTACACGTGATGCCTCGGTAAGTATGTATAACAAAGTGCTTATAGGACGAATGGCCAACACGGTAAGAGACCGGGAATCGATTATCATGGAATCTATTTTTGACTTCAGTGATGAAATCAGCGGTATGACCATCAACCCTGTCAACAACCGTTGTTTTAAAAAGGAAGTAACACTAGAGGGCGGGGATGTTTTGATTGCACGTGATGATATTCTTCTTATAGGTATGGGTGGACGTACTTCATCACAAGCCATTGACTGCCTTATAGAACGCTTCAAACGCGAAAAGAAAACCCAACATATTTTCGTTCAGGAGCTCCCCTTGACACCTGAATCATTCATTCACCTCGATATGGTTTTTACCTTTTTGGATAAAGACAAGGTGATGACTTTTGATCCTTTGGTATTCCACGATTCCAAACATATCACAATCCACATCTCCACAGATAACGGCAAGGTTAAAATCAATGAGGAGAAAAATCTACTCTCAGGCTTAAAGAAACTGGGGATGGATTTACAACATATATCTTGTGGAGGCACTAAAGATTCCTATATTCAGGAACGTGAACAATGGCATAGTGGGGCGAACTTCTTTGCCTTTGCACCGGGTAAAGTCATAGGTTATGAAAGAAATGTTCACACCATTGAGGAGCTCAACAAAAATGGTTTTGAAGTGTTAAAAGCACAGGATATCATTGATGATAAAGTAAACGTTAATGATTATAAAAAATGTGTAGTCACTATACAAGGTTCCGAACTGACACGTGGCGGTGGTGGTTGTCGTTGTATGACAATGCCGGTAAAACGCAAAGCAGTAAAATGGTAATTAAACAATAAAAAGCGGGTAATTAAAAGCCCGGTATTATAATATTCTGTTATTGAATTAACGACTAAAAACTAACGACTAACGAGCAGAATTATGGACCTAATCAAGCAAGGTGATAAAAAACTAGGACGAAAATTCACTACCAAACAAAAAGCCCTTAAAATCAATCTGAATCAGAATATTTACGGTTCATTTGCTGAAATAGGTGCCGGTCAGGAAACGGTGAGGCATTTTTTTCTTGCCGGTGGGGCATCAGGAACGATTGCCAAAGCTATAAGTGCCTATGACAAAATCTTTTCCGATGAAATTTACGGAGTCGAAGATGACAATCGTTATGTGACTGAGAAACGTCTCAAAAAAATGCTTAAGCATGAAACAGACCTTCTTGAAGAACGTCTGTTGGGAGATGATGTACCTGACAGGCTTTACTTCTCTTTTGCTAATACTGTCGCCACTATTGATTTTTTTAAAAAATACAAAGGTCACGGCTGGATAGGTGTAAGATTTCAAACCAACCCCAATGAGGCGTATAACGAGATCATTCTTCATACTAAATTTAAAGAAAACAACGCTACACATCAGCAATACACCATAGGTGTGATGGGTACCAATCTGGTTTATGCGGCTTATTATTTACATCATGACCCCAAAGAATTGATGTTGTCACTGTATGACAGTTTGGACAGAGACCAGATAGAAATTGATATGATCAACTTTTCCGGACCGGTATTTGAAGGTATTGACAACCGGTTGATGAGTTTGTACCTGGTAAAATACAACATGACCAATGCTGTAATGTTTAGTCCTGAGGGTAAAAGTTTATTACCGGCGCAAGAATTGTACAAGAAAAATGTCCTGTTTATGCGGGGTAGTTTCAGACCGGTCACAAAAGTCAATATGGACTTACTCAACAAATCCAAAGAGATCTTCTTTAGCGATGAAGAGATAAATCCGGAGAATTCTGTGGTCTCATTTGAGATTACTATTCACAATTTACGTTCGCTTAACGAAAATTCCAATGAAGATGTCAATGATTTGGATTTTCTCAACAGGGCAGAATTATTATGTGCATTAGGGCACAATGTGATGATTACAGGTTTTAGAGAGTATTATAAGTTCGTGGATTTTATCAGTACACAGACCAAAAAGAAAATCCGTCTGGCGATGGGTGCTTACAATATGATGATGATATTTGATGATCAGTATTACAAAACGGTTGATGGCGGTATTTTTGAAGCACTCGGACGATTGATGAACAGAAAGACCAAGTTTTACCTATACCCACTTAAGAATCATGATACCGGAGAAATTATCTGCGGTAATAGTGTCAATATTGTTGAGGAATACAGTTTCTTATTCGAGTTTTTTAAAAAGCAAGGTAAATTTATCGAAATAGAGAATTATGATGCGTCTATCATGGATGTTTTGACCAGAGATGTGTATGAAATGATACAACAGAATAAGACAGGTTGGGAAGACATGTTACCCGAAGGCATTCCGGATCTGATTAAGCAAAAGAAACTATTTGGATATCAGGCTTAAACTATAGCCAATCTACACGACAACTTACACCGGCGTTTGGTTTAGACTTTTCTTTATCAAACAAACTAAAAAATTCACATAATACATTGTTTATATGTTATTACACAACACACATCAATGTATGCTAAAATTTCTATACTTATAATTGTCCCTTAATATTTATGCTGAATTTTGTAATCTATCATTAGACTTAAAGTGTCTGGACATAGAGGCCTATTTTGTTTTTTGATTTGTTAAAAAAGTTTATAAAACTTCCTTAAATATTTCTAAAAATTTCTGTACTTTTAGCCGTTTTTAATAATTAAAAAAATTAATAATCATGTCAGAAGTAAAACAAGGACATCCTAAAGGTCTTATGACCTTGTTCTTTTCAGAAATGTGGGAGCGCGTATGTTATTATGGTATGCGTGTATTACTCACTCTATATTTAGTAAAATCTTTAATGAAAGGTGACGCAGATGCTGCCTTAATCTACGGTTCATATACTGCATTGGTTTATGCTGCCCCTATTCTCGGTGGTCAAATGGCTGATAAATTTCTTGGTTATAGAAATGCTGTTTTATTAGGTGCAATTCTTATGGCGATCGGAGAATTTTTAATTCTGGGTGGTAATGAACATTTCCTATTAATCGGTATGGGAACATTGATTTTAGGAAATGGATATTTTAAAGCTAATATTTCAACAATTGTAGGAAAATTATACGAAGTAGGTGATCCAAGAAGAGATTCGGGGTTCACCATTTTTTATATAGGAATTAATATCGGAGCATTAATCGCGACAACTTTAATAGCTTATGTGGGTGAGACTTACGGCTTTAGATATGGATTTGGGTTAGCCGGTTTCGGTATGTTACTTGGTTTGTCTATCTTCTTTTTTGGTAGAAAAACTTATTCTGCAGCAGACGGACTTGATATAACTGAAGAAGGAAATAAAGTTGTAGCAGGGCCGCTTAAAAAAGCTCACTTGGTTGTCTTATTATCATTACTCATAATTCCTTTGAGTTATTACCTTATCCAACACAATGGTTTTATGGATTATATCCTTATAACACTATTTGTTGTCATGGTAATTGTATTAATCAGAGCTGGAATTGCCGCAGATAATGAACAAGGTGTAAAAATATGGAAAGATCGTATGATTGCTTTAATCATATTTATGGTCATCAATGTGGCATTCTGGTCAAGTTTTGAACAAGCCGGAACATCATTGACATTATTTGCAGACCGTAATGTAAACAGAGACATCTTTGGATGGACAATGCCGGCATCTATGACACAGTTTTTTAATCCGTTCTTTATTATTGTTTTCGGATCATTATTCTCTGTCATGTGGGTAAAACTGTCTAAGATTGGTAAAAACCCGAGTATTCCATTAAAATTTGCTTTTGGTATCATACAATTAGCTCTTGGATTCTTAGTGACCAAAGCTATGTTACCTTTTGTGAATGACGCTTATCAAGTACCTTTGATTACAATTGTATTACTATACTTACTACATACAACCGGTGAATTATTTTTATCACCCATTGGTTTATCTATGGTAACTAAATTGTCACCAAAAAAAGTTGCGGGTACAGCTATGGGGGCATGGTTCCTAAGTAATGCGATTGCAAACTATGTGGCAGGTAAAATAGCCACACTTACCGGTGGCAAAGGTCATGGAGCATCTGCAGGGGAAGCTTTATCGGCTGCTGAGGGCTTAGCCAAATATACCGGTGTATTTTCAAAAATAGGTTTTGTACTGCTAGGAATTGCAGTTATCATCATACTACTCAACAAACCGATTAAAAAATTAATGCACGGAGTAGAATAATATTTTACAATCAAACCCTCATTTGAAAATGAGGGTTTAAAACTTTAAGAACTTATGAGTACAGAGAATAAGGATTTAGGATTTATCGGATTATTAAAATCATTTACTCAACCATTTTGGATTGCAAGTATAATGGAGCTTTTCGAACGCTGGGCATGGTATGGTTTATTTGCAGTATTAGCACTGTATTTAACCGGCTCAACAGATGAGGGAGGTTTAGGTTTTAGCCATGTGGAGAGAGGCGAAATTATGTCTTATGTTACTTTCATCCTCTATTTACTACCACTTGTGACAGGTGCTATTTCTGATAAAATCGGTTATAAACTTTCTTTAGTCATAGCTTATCTATTATTAGGTTTCGGTTACTTCTATATGGGAAAGGTTACAAGTTATAATGCGGTGTTTTTAATGTTTTTGGTGGTAGCTGTTGGGGCGGCCATCTTTAAACCTGTAGCCTCTGCCATTGTAACAAAATCAACTGATTCGAGAAATTCATCTTTTGGATTTGGCGTTTTTTATATGATGGTAAACATCGGTGGATTCTTCGGACCTTTATTTTCAGGAAAACTAAGAGAAATTTACGGTTGGAAAATCGTATTTATCATGGCCGCTACAGCAATTGCCATTAACATGCTATTGGTGTTATTACTATTTAAAGAGCCTAACAGGGAAAAATCAACTGATGGTTTTGGTCAAGCTATTATAAAGTCACTTAAAAACATTTGGGAAGCATTGTCTGACATGAAATTAACATTATTGTTGATTATCATGGTTGGTTTCTGGTTGATGTTCAACCAGTTATTTTATACTTTACCGGTGTTTATTGAGGAATGGGTTGACACTAAAGTTTTATATGATTCACTACACAATATCTTACCTTGGGTAGCCGATTTTTATAAAAATAGTGAAGGAGGTATTAATCCAGAGCAAGTAGTCAATATGGACGCCTTTTTCATTGTAATTTTCCAAATGTTGATTTCAACAATCATTCTTAAATGGAAACCTATTAACGCCATGATGTCCGGTATTTTCATTGCCATTATAGGTATTGCATTATCATTTTACACCAATAATATTTTTTACACCATCATAGGTATATTGATTTTTGCTATTGGCGAAATGACTTCAAATCCTAAATTTTCAGATTATATAGCCAAAATTTCTCCCAAAGGTAAAGAAGCTCTATATATGGGCACTTACTTTTTGCCCATAGCCATTGCAAACTTATTGACTAAGTGGATTACCGGAGATTTATACGAAAAGCTATCTGATAAAGTATTTTTTATCAGAGAGGAATTAGGCAAAAGAAATATTGAATTACCTGAAATAACTCAAGATTATTCCAAAAATGATTTTTATGCAGAAGCATCTACTAAATTGGGTATGGGGCAGGATGAGATGACCAAATTTATATGGGATAATTACCACCCCAGTAGAATCTGGTATGTTATTGCGGGTATAGGTCTTTTGACGATTCTAGGCTTGTTTGTTTACAATGCGGTCATTGCCAGTAAAATCAAGAAGGCAAAAGCTTAATTCAAGTTTTAAGCAACTAAAAATCACATCAATATGTCACAAAACACTTCAGTTAAGGTTTAATCGGAGTGTTTTGTTCGTTTTATATACGTTTAACTTTTAAATTACACTTTAATGGAAACGAATAATACGCAACCCAAGTGGAAGTCTATTCTACAAGAAATAGCACAACCTTTTATTGATCTAACCAAGACTTCCAAAGCTATGCTTGGAATTAATATTTCATATCTGGTAGAAGGCTTGACCTATTTTGGGATCATAGGTTTATTAGCCTTATTTTATAATAATTATGTTGGTCTGGACGACATTCATGCCGGTTGGATGGTTGGCTTTTTAACCGCCGGTATTACAATATCTATGCTTGTACTGGGTGCTACCGTAGATCTGGTAGGTATAAGAAAATCATTATTAATTGCATTGTTTTTTATCTTAATCGGTCGTGTTGTATTAACTGCTTCACCCGAATTGGGTCAGTCAGGACTTTGGAATTCAGCTCAAATCATTTCTTTATTGGGTATTCTGGGTATTGTTATTGGTTATGGAATCTATCAGCCGGCAGCCTATGCCGCTGTCAAAAAACTCAACACCAAGAAAAATGCCGCCATGGGTTATGCTATGCTCTATGCCCTGATGAATCTGGGTGGTTTCTTACCCGGAATTATTTCACCACCCGTAAGAAAAGCTTATGGTATTAGTGGGGTGTTCTGGGTGTTTTCAGGGATTACCGTTATAGGCATATTAGCTATTGCCATATTCGTCACTAAAAAAGCCATTGCCAATGCTCAGGCAGCCGTCAAACTGGAAGATGGGGATGATGTGGAAGATGAAGATGAATTGGCAGCTATGTCAACCAAAGAAAAACTAAAATATTACCTCAAAAACTTTCCGTTAAAAGATTTGAGATTCTTATTTTTCATCTTTATTCTGATTCCGGTGCAAACGCTTTTCGCCCATAACTGGTTGACTTTACCCCAGTATACAAGTCGGGCATTTGAAGGTTTTGTAGGTGAGAATTTTGAGTTTTTTGTCAATTTAAATCCGATTTTGATTTTTGTTCTGACACCTGTCGTTACAGCGCTAACGCTTAAACAAGGGACTTATAAAATGATGATTGTCGGTACGCTGATTATGGCTTTACCAACGTTCTTCTTAGCTTTTGGGCCCAATTTTTATACGCTAATGGCTTATTTGATTCTTATGACTGTGGGAGAGGCCTTATGGCAACCCCGTTTCTTACAATGGGTCGCTGATATTGCCCCTAAAGGTATGACGGGTATCTATATGGGTATTGGTCAATTTCCGTGGTTTTTAACAAAAATAATCACCGCGCTTTATTCCGGTTGGTTCTTACAAAAATACATCCCGGCAGATGTACCCGCAGATCAGTTGAATTCTGAAAGAATGTGGTTAATCTACGGGCTTATTGCTATCACTTCGTTTGTAGGTTTGGTATTAGCCAGAAAATGGATGCTGAAAGGGTTTAAAGAACAATAATACAAGACCTATTAAAAAGCTTAGAACTGCATGGATTTTGACTATAACCGGTCAAAATTCGTGCAGTTTTTTTTATCTATCTTTGGTAGCTGGTGTTTCGTCTGATTATCAACAGTTGACAATTGGGAACTCACAATGATTTTTATTAATCGTATGACTTCAAATTTACAAGCATGAATAACTCAACATCGCTACAAGACATTCAAAACTTTAAAGGCACTTACCCTAAGCAGATCTGGAGTTTGTTTTTCTCAGAAATGTGGGAGCGTTTTTCTTTTTACGCCATGCGTGGGATGCTCACGTATTTTATGGTTTACCATCTGTTTATGGATGATAAAACCGCTCAATTGCAATATGGCGCCACACAGGCATTTGTATATGCCTTCACTTTTATAGGCGGAATGTTTGCAGATAAGCTCTTAGGCTTCAGGCGTTCACTATTTTGGGGCGGCTTATTGATGATTACCGGAAGTATTTTGCTTGCCATCAATCCTGCAGATTTTTTCTTTTTGGGTATTGCTTTTAATATCGTAGGAACGGGGTTCTTTAAACCCAATATTTCATCCATGGTAGGGCAATTGTACAAAGAGAATGATCCCAGACGTGATGCCGGTTTTTTGTTGTTTTACTCGGGGATTAATATTGGAGCATTTCTCGGTGGTTTTGTGATTGCAATTGGTAAAGGAACGATGCTGACCAACTTTATTCCGGAGCATTTACGCTGGAATATAGCCTTCGGATTGGCAGCTTTTATGATGATTATCAGTGTCATCAATTTTGCCTTTGCCAAAAAGAATTTAGGTAGTATAGGACACTCCCCTATTGATGTCTCAATATCCAAAAACCAACTCAAACAGGTGGCTGTCTATATAGGAACTCTGGCATCTATTCCATTGATTATGAAAATGGTTTCCAATACGCAATACACAGACTATTTTATGTACACCATAGGGCCGTTTAGTTTGATATATTTGTTTTATGAAATGACCAAAAACACCACATCCGAAAATAAGAAGCTGGTTGCCGGCTTGTTTTTCATCTTTTTCTCTGTGGTATTCTGGGCTATTTTTGAACAAGCCGGAGGCTCGTTGAGCCTGTTTGCCGCAGAAAACCTCAACGATAAACTGCTGGGCTTGACCATAGATCCCAATGCCGTTAATAATTCCATCAATGCATTGTTTGTCATTATTTTTGCACCATTGACAGGTTTGGGCTTTATCTATTTGGCTAAGAGAAAATTAGACCCCAACTCTGTGGTAAAATTCGGTTTGGGCTTTTTGTTACTGGGTTTAGCATTTTACACCTTCTACTCTATCCGGTTTTCAGGTGCTGATACCGGTATCGGCTCTTTAAATTTATTGGCATTGGGCTATTTTGTAGTCACCTTTGCCGAATTATTTTTATCCCCCATTGGTTTGTCCTTGATGACCAAACTGGCGCCATACCGTTTACAAGGTTTTATGATGGGACTATGGTTTCTCGCATCGGCTTACGGACAGTATGTAGCCGGCTTATTCGGAGCGAGTATCTCCCCGGAAAAAGGCTCAAGTCTGGTCGAAAAACTCATGATTTACACCGAAGGCTATAAAGATTTCGCAGTATATGCACTGATTGCCGGCGTAGCCTTATTAGCGCTTTCACCAATAATTAAAAAATTAATGCAAGAAGTACGTTAAACGATCTAATACTATCTAAAAAAAACCGGATGCGCCACACACATCCGGTTTTGAATAATAACTTTTGTAATCCGTAAATATTACTGTACAAATAATTACATCATCGCTCCTGCACCCATGCCAAGCATCACAAGTAAAAACATCAAGACATAAATACCCAATACTATAATCATCATGATGCCTACATATTTATAGTGACGTTTAAGAAAATTAAAACTCTCAGTCAGTACTTGTTCGTCATTAGTCTCTATGGCTTGTTTGATATTGGTTGAAAATTTAAACAAGAAATACAACGGAAAAAAGTAAATCAGCGCAATAATGAGATAAATAAATCCCATTGCTGCACCAAAACTCCTAGGCATATCCACTCCGGGTTGATCAGACAATTGTGGCATAGCACTGAATAATGCACCCATTGAAAAACCTGCAATAACCATCAAGCCTAACATAACAAACCCTACAATTGCAAGAAATTTTGCCCATCCGGCTGTTTCTTTTAAATAAGCCTTTGCAGACTCGCTTAAATATAAATTTTGATTGTTGTCTTCCATTATAAAAATAAATTTGAATTAGTCCGCCAAAGATAATAAATATACTTTCACACGGGACATTGTTAAAAAAAGTTCCATTGAGCGTGTAAAACCTGTTAAAGTCAACTTTTTATAAAGATTTCACAAAGGTAATCAACCGGTTATCAGTCACTTTTAATCGACATAAAATAAATCGGCAATGATACCATCGGCAAAAAACAAACCTGTTTCTGTCAGTTTTAAGTGGTTATTGTCCACTACAAAATGCTCATGATCCTTACGTGATGCAAGCTGTGCCAGGAGATATCTGTGGTATTTTTCTCCAAACTTATGACTTATCATTTTCAAATCAACGCCCCAAACCGTTCGTAATCCGGTCATGAGATATTCATTGAGTCTATCATTGACAGATAAATCCTCTTGCTCATAAGGCACGACACCTGTATTAAGGGCTTTGATATACTTTGAATTATGTGCCACATTCCACCGACGTTGATCTCCGTTATACGAATGTGCCGAAGGTCCTATACCTATATATGGTTTACCTTGCCAATAGGCTGTATTATGCACAGCGTGGTAATCAGACCGGGCAAAATTTGAGATTTCATAATGATTGAACCCATTGGTTTTCATAAACTCAATCAACAATTTGTAATCTGCCAAAGCCTTGTCGTCTTCCGGGCTTTTCACCTTACCTTTTTTAATGAAATACTGTAAAGCCGTCTGATGTTCTACAGTCAAAGCATAAGCTGATAGATGCGGAATATCAAGTGACAAAAAC